>CAXGOF010000046.1:0-10193 GCA_964011335.1 uncultured bacterium | reverse complement strand
GGCTAACTCGCTATTAGCAAGCGACTGCTCATTATATGAACAAGCCCCGACTGCAAGCATTGTGCTTAGAATCAGGACTTGTTTAGGCATTGCGCCTTAGTTAGCGAACATGTCGACAATGCCTTGCGTAATGCCCGATGGGCGACCAGAGATCATGCCCATTGCAAAAGGAATTGCAAACATTAACACAATAGCTGTAACCACTAGAGCAGCACGCATGCCACCACCCTCGTCAGTCATTTCGACCCCCGGCAGAATAGTTGTCTTTGAACCGCGCTTACTCGTACCGCCACGCTTACTCCTTGCGGAACGCGCACTACTAGGAGCCTCTTCGACAGCAACTTCCTCCACAGCAACTTCCTCGACAGCAAGGTCGAGCAAAGTGTCGTCTGCAGAGAGCTGAGTGGTTACCATGCCATCATCGGCGCCGTCGAGATCAAGCTCTTCCACTTCTACGACTTCAGAGGCGTCGGCTTCACTAACAGGTGAACCAATGCCACGTTTCTCAGCTTCTTTTTCAACGTCAGCAACATCAAGTCGCATGTTTGAGCCTTCGCGGAATGCGCGAATATCACCTGCTGAGATAAGTCGCTTGAGATCTTCTTCTGCGATGTCAAGTCTGTTTAATGCTTCTTCGAATGAGGTCACTTTTCTTTTTCTATGTGTCTGAGGAAGGTAGGCGTAGTTGCCTACTGGAGCAGCAAGGATAAGCATCTCGCGCTGATTTTGCCACTATTAAGTCTATTGTTCCTCGAGCGGAATACCTGATTTTAAAAACTGGCGCTCAAGGGCTTTATGACTAAAGTCTGATTTATCGTTAAATCCGTCGAGTTGAGTATCCAGCTCTATATTTCGAGCCCCAACCAACTTGAGCTCATGCGAGTTGCTTGCCCCGCCCTTAGCCTCGTAGACCACCAAGTGCTGAGTCTCTTGATCGAGAACGTACAAAAGAGCCACATCAGGCGAATAATTGCCTGTCACGGCCACATATCGATGCCCACTATCGCTGGAGTTAGCAAAAACAGGTTCAGGAGTAGCCAAAGACATGGCCAAAGCGCCAACGCAGACTGCTAAAAACAGCGCAAGGCAATGTGTTAGGTTGATGTTTTTCATTTGGGACGGGAGCTGAGTAAGCTAGCTAAAGCATATTCTAAATCAAGCAATCCTGCACGTTGTTCTTTTTCCTCGACCCAAGCATGCGAAATGCCATAAATTTGCAGGTGACGGACGGCGTCGACCAAATCGATGCTTGGTGACAAGCTAATGAGTGGTACCGCACTCGGAAGCAACGGAGAGTCTGGATGAGCATCCACCAAACGTGAGGCGAATAATATCGACGGTGGCCCATGTTCCCCAAACATCAGCCCCTTAGCATCTATGCATGAAGACATTTTTTTGCATGCCTCTGCCACAGAAATATCCTGCTCCAGAGACGGGACATCATAACGCAGGTATTTCCGTAATCCCTGCCCCTTAGACTCAATAGCGCGAATAGCTGCGCTCATAACCTCCGCCTCACCGGCCGCCTGCTTCTGAGAGTCATGTAGCAATGAAACGAATTGATTTCGGCGCATAATCAAGTCACCTGCGCCTGAGTCTAACTTACTTACCAACAAAGCTATGGGTTGTGTAATCGGCCACAACAGAACACGGCACAGAGCGAGCGGGACACTAAACCACAATAGTCTATTTGGATTGGCAAGCATATACTGTTTCGGCCACATCTCGCCAATTAAGAAATCAAGCGGGGCCAATGCCAGGATAGCAAGCAATTCGGTATTAGAAAAACCAGAGGCGGCAAATAGCATCACCGTAGCGTGTACTGCCAAGTCAGTGGCTATATTATTACCTATCAACAAAGTCGCTAAAAATGCAGACGGCTGCCTAATAATTTTTTCTAGCAACGCTGAACTTCTACTCTCTCTTGCTTGATGCTTAAGGCGCAAAGCATTAACACCATAATAACCAGTTTCCGAACCAGCAAACAGTGAAGAAGCCAACAAGGCAATAATCAATATTATCCACAACATCACTTTATGACCTCAAGTTCTAAGGTTAACACACGAGTTGCGGATGACTCAACGACCGTCAACTTAAGTTGATGCTCGCTAGTAACCATTTCAACAACATCATCGACCACAGCAATTCGCCCGAGTTTTTCGTGAATGAAGCCGGCTAGCGTGTCGACGCGTACATCAATTTCTTGTGCTTCGCCAAACCTGTCAGCGAATTCGTGCAATGCTATTGCAGCCTCTATCTTGTACAAATCATTGCTGATTTTTTCAATTAAATGCGCGCCGGTAGCATGTGATTTAGGCAGGCGATTCAACAATGTGTCAGCCCAGCGTCCACGTTCAATGACTCCTGCTGAATCTCCATATTCGTCCACTAGCAGCAGAAAGGGTCCGCCGTCTTCTTTGAGCAGTTTCAGTCCAGCAGCAACTGGAGCGACTTCAGGCAAAATAGGCACCCTACTCATAGCCGATTCAACCGTTGCTCCTTCAAGTATCCGAGTGCGATCGAGTACACCTATGACTTGTTCGTTATCGTCGATAACAGCCGCCCATGGGACCTTGTGCTGTGACATGCGACGCAAGGCCAAAGCGAGCGGCAAGTGATGCTTGAGCTGAGAATAATCTTGAAGTGAGCGACGCAAGGCCCCGGCACGCAACTCGCCGAGCTCTAGGAAGCGTGACAGGAAAGTCTCTTCATCGTGCCCCAAGACCTCCTCTTCCCCTACTAGCAAATCCACCGCCTCACTAGATTGAATAGGTTTAGGGGAGAATTGCTTCTTAATATTAACACGTGGGAACAAACGCAAGAAGGGATCCAGCAGCCAATAACACACTTGCACTATCGGTAGTGAAAACCGCGAGAATGCTATTGGATAGCGATGCGCAACTAGCTTGGGGGCGATTTCGCCAAATAAAACAATAGTCAGCACCGCTATCAAATTTATACTAGCACTTTGAGCCAAAGGGAATGGCTCGGCCAAAGCATAGGTACTTGCATAAAAGCTTAGGTTGATGATTAGATTTGCAAAAATAATAACCGTCAAAACTCGCGAGCGGTTGGCAAGTAATCGTGAAGCTAGTGGTAAATCTAATGGTGTAGAACGCGAAGCCAAAGTGAACAAAGCCGCCTCAGCTCCTGAAAAGCAAGCAGAAGCTATCAAAAGAAAGAATATACTAATCAGCAATGTCATCGTATTATTTTAGCCGGAACTCTAAGCGCAACTCAAAGCCACCGCTGTGTTTGTTTTTTGCCGTAATGCTGCCGCCGAGACTGCGCATGCAAGCAGCGGCGATTGGCAACCCTAAACCATAGCCTCGACCGACATCTTTAGTCGTCACGAAGGGCTCGAATAGGTGCTCAAAGACCGATGCGTCAGCGCCAGGGCCATCATCGCTAAAGGTTACCACTCGGGCGTTACCCTCGTCACTAACGGTGATGACTATCGAATGCTCATCATCGCTAAAGGCATCCAAACTATTCTGGATTAAGTTCAAGAACAACGGAAACACGTTGCCGCGACTAGCCGGCAGCAACGGCTGACTTTCGACACACAGTTTGATGTCGACCTTCTCCAGCCGCTGACTTAAAAAATCGCGCAGGTCGTCCACAAGTTCACTTACATCGCATTCTCCTTGCTCAACTTGATTCGGCGATAGCTGCAACATTTGCTGCACTAAGTCTCGAATGCGCTGCAATGCGGCATGAATCAAATCAGAGTAACGGCTACCTTTTTCACTCGCGGCCTCGTTGCGCAACACTTCTAATGAATGTAGGGCTCCGGCAAGAGGACTGTTTATTTCGTGCGCCAAGCCCGCAGCCAAAATACCCATGGCTGCCATCCGTTCTTGGCGAGCAACTAATCGCTCGGCGTCGGTCGCACGGTTAGTCGCATCGTCAACTTCTGCTGAAAGCTGCTGCTGAAAGCCCTTGATACGCGCCATTAAATCTTCAAAGGAGCTAGAAAGTTGTTGTAACTCCTTCACCTCAGCCGCTGGCAGCGATGACGGTAAGTTGTCTGGCGTAATCCCAGACGTAGCAAATGCCAATGCTTCGACCGGCTTAACAATCAACCTCCTCACGCCCAGCGTAATCAAAAAAGCACTGAGAATGGTGCTGAGAATTACCGCCAGCAACAACTGTGGGAAGAACAATGAATCAGACACTGGAAGTGGAAGACGTACGTAAAGCCCGCCCCATGGGGTGCCGGCAAACTTGCCGTCACTATAGAGCAAGGGCACCACAACTCCATCAGCCACCTGCACGCTGCGGTTTTCCCAGGAGGCTTCGATTACCGCTTGATTCACCTCATTGACAGGGAAATCACTTGGGCGGTTACGCCTACCCAGTGGATTTAACACAGTGCCGACAGCTACTTGTTTGCCATCTAGAAAAATGAATTCGCTGTCGACAATCATCGCGTCTTCGAACTGCGACCACAATGGCCAATCAAGCATATCACCAAGATTACCTAATGTTTGAGAGTCGAAACGCGGAGTAATAAGCCGCGACAGGCGGGCTTGTAGCTCAGCGTTTTGTAATTCAGCGCGGCGCTGTGACTGCTGCTGAAAAGCCACCATCGACCAACTTAAAAATGCAAGCAACACTGCATTAATAAGAATTAATGTTAATCCAAGCCTGAAGCGCAGACTCATTCTACATTATTAGACAGCTGAACCAAACTCTTCGAGAAGCTTGAACAGTGGCAAGAACAACGACAGCGCAATTGAGCCAACAAGACCAGCTAACACCACCAACATAATCGGTTCAATAAGCTTAAGCATGTTGTCTAGAGCGCGAGTGTATTGTTCTTCGTAGGCCGTGCCGACACGCATACACATACGGTCGAGCTCACCAGTTTCTTCACCAACTTCGACCATCGAAACGACCATATCGTCAAAAACCTGCGAGGCATCCATTGATGCTGCGATACCTTCACCTTCGCGAACCTCTTCAGCGATTTCTTCTACGGACTCTCGATAAACCTCATTAGATAAAGCACCGTGAGTAATAGAGAAGGCTTCGAGATGCGGCACACCGCTAGAGATAAGTGTACCGAAAGTTGTCGTGAATCGCGAAATCTGGCTTTTTGCGACCAAAGTGCCGACGATAGGCAGCTTGCGTAGCCATGAATGCCAGGTATATCGATAGCCATACATGCGACGATAAAGCGCCATATGACCCATCCACACCGAAATAGGTAAGCCAACAACCAGATACCAATAACTCGTAAATGCCCCACTAATTGAAATCATCACCTGAGTGATTTTCGGCAGCACCATGTCCATATCTTTGTACAGGTCTGCGAAACCAGGAATCACAAACAACATCAGCGCCGAAACCACTCCTATGGCGACGATGAAAATCACGATTGGATAAGTCAGCGCTGACTTTGTTTTATCACGCACCGTCTGCTGGCGCTCTAAGAAATTAGCCAACCGGTCTAGCACAGTATCAAGCACACCCCCAGCTTCGCCGGCACGTGCCATATTGACATAAAGTTCGTCAAAGACTTCTGGCGCTTGAGCCAAAGCATCAGAGAGAGTTTGCCCCTCTTCGACCATGTCAGCAGAATCGAGGATGGCGTCGCGGAATCTCCCCTCGGGCCATTGATTAGAAAGAATGCGTAAGTTGCGCAGCACTGGTAAACCAGCCTCGGACATAGTCGCAAACAATCGTGTAAATTGAACGATATGCTTGAGCGGCACCTTCCGCTTTACGAGAACAGCATCGTTGCGTTCTACCGAGTTATCCGGTTGCGAGTCACTTGCTCGCGACGTGGGTTCATTACGACGTTGGATCCTTGCCATTGGTTATGATTCTTCTGCTTGAGTGCCTTTAATTACTTCTTCGAGGGTGGTGCTCCCCGCGCGTGCTAGTTCGAGACCACGCTCGCGCAAAGTACGCATGTTGCGTTCACGAGCTTGTTCACGCAACATAAGCGTAGACGGGTTCTTAAGGAATTGCTCTTTAAGAGCAGGGTCCATTTCGAGTATTTCGTAAATCGCTGTGCGTCCAGTATATCCAGTAAAATGACAATCCGCACAGCCCTGGCCTTTGAAAAAGGTTTCGCTAGCATCGACATTCAAATCTTTGCACTGCTCTTCAGTGGCATTTACCTCTTGGGCGCATTCTTTGCAAACACAGCGCACGAGACGCTGGGCAACAATACCTTCGATGGTTGCGGCTAACAAAAATGGCTCTACACCAAGGTCAATCATTCGAGTAACCGTTGAAGGTGCGTCGTTCGTGTGTAAAGTGCTTAGCACCAAGTGGCCAGTCAAAGCTGCTTCAACAGCAATTTGTGCCGTCTCAGGGTCGCGAATTTCACCCACCAAAATAATGTCTGGATCTTGTCGCAACATGGTGCGCAACACCGACTGATAAGTCACATTAATTTCCTCATTAATTGGAATCTGCACGATGCCATCAAGATCGTATTCAACGGGGTCTTCAACGGTAATGATTTTAGTGTCGGGGTCGTTCACCTGATGCAACAACGAATACAGAGTTGTCGTTTTACCCGAACCAGTCGGACCCGTCACAAGCACAATACCATTCGGGCGTCGCGCAAACTCGGTAAGCTGCTGCTCTTCGGTTTTCTGCAAGCCAAGCCCCGTAAGGTCAGTTTGCAAGTTACGCTGATCAAGCAAGCGTAGAACCACGGACTCGCCACCTTGAGTCGGCACCGTTGACACACGGAAATCAATGCGATGGCCTGCTAAAACAAGATCAATGCGACCGTCTTGAGGCATCCGTGTTTCTGAGATATCGAGGTTGGCCAAGACCTTAATGCGTGACACCAATGCGGTAGCCAAGTGGGCTGGCGGTGGATCAATTTCGTAGAGCACGCCGTCGGAACGCATGCGAATGCGGAATTGCCCACGATAAGGTTCGAAGTGGATGTCAGCTGCCTTATCGTTAACAGCACGCGTAAGAATTCCTTCTAGCAAACGAACAATGGGCGCCGACGAAGAGACCTCTTCTTCGGCCTCGCGTTTAGCTTTTACTTGCTTCTGATAAAACTTATCTACAGCCCCTGCGATTGCGACCTCAGAAGCCAATACTGGTACCACTTTGCAACCGCTCATTTGCTCAATATCACCAAGCAGCGGCAAATTCTCGGGGTTGCCGATTGCGATTCGTAACTGCCCCTGCGACACATTTAAAGGTAAAGCACAAAACGCGCGGGCGCTACCTGCATCAAGCATCTCTAACGCTTCATCACTAGGCTTAAGCTCGGAGGATGGCATCCATTCGAGGTGCTGCTGACGCGCCAAAGCCTGCGACAACTGCTCATCGGTAATGATCTCTTTGGCCAGTAATATCTCGCCTAGGCGTCCGCCCATACGTCGTTGCTCGGCCAATGCAACTTGCAATTGACCGCCGCTTAATGCGCCGAGGTCAATTAAAATTTCACCGATTAACTGTGGTACGTTACTCATTATTTAGCCGCTACTTAAACGCGTGCGTAAGTCAGACGGGAATTGTGCGTACTGCAAAGCTATTTCGGAAACAATAACTCCGCTTTGGACTAACTCGAAAAGATGGTCATCGAGCAACTGCATGCCTAGACGCCTTTGGGTTTGCATCACTGAGGGTACTTTAAAAGTTTCGCCTTTGCGAATATGGTTTTCAATAGCCGAATTGCGCACCATCACTTCAAAGACTGCTACGCGTCCGCGACCATCTGCGCGAGGAACTAACACCTGCGAAACCACTGCTTGCAACGACACTGAAAGTTGCGCGCGCACCTGTTCTTGTGATTCTTTAGGATACTGGTCAATGATACGGTCTACAGTTCGCGCCGCACCAGTAGTGTGCAATGTACCAAAAACTAGGTGCCCAGTTTCAGCAGCAGTAATAGCAGCTGCTGTTGTCTCGAGGTCACGCATTTCTCCGAGCATGATTACGTCAGGGTCTTGACGTAGAACGCGGCGCAATGCTTCGGAAAACGAAGTGGTATCTTCGCCAATTTCACGCTGGTTCACTACTGATTTCAGAGACTCGTGCTCGAATTCAATAGGGTCTTCTAAAGTGATAATATGCTCAGAGCGCTTCTCGTTAATCTCGTGAATCATCGACGCCAAAGTCGTAGTTTTACCAGAACCTGTTGGGCCGGTCACCAACACTAAACCCCGTGGCAAGTAAGCCATGGCTTTTAGTACTGGTGGCGCACCGATTTGCTCAAATGACAAACGGTCCGCTGGCAAACGCCGGCAAACTAACGCCCAGGAATTACGTTGGCGGAACACGTTAGCGCGGTAACGGTCGCTATCATGGTCGAAAGAGAAATCAGTTGACCCAAATTCTTTCGCTTCGGCCAACTTGTGAGGAGGCACGATACCTAAGCAAATTTCTTCGCTCTCGTCGCCAGTTAGAATAGTTTCAGCTATCGGGATTAAGGTGCCAGAGACACGCATCATAGGACGACGACGAGCACCTACGTGCAAGTCGGAGGCCTCTTCTGCAGCGACTGTACGAAGCCACTCATCGATTAAACTGCCAGATGGAATTTCGCTCATTTATTTACTCTTGTGATTGGGGTTGTTGATTCGTTTCTTCATTATCGGTAACCACCTCAACCTTCGTTACCCTTAATACCTCTTCAACTGTGGTCAAACCAACTATAGCCTTCGACACGGCATCGTGCTTCAAGCGCTTAAGATTCGGTGATGCCACTGCCGCAGCGGAAAAATCGCTTGGATCATCGCTTTGAAACAAAGCTTCGCGCATGCCAGCATCGAGGCCAAGCCATTCGTAAGCCCCTATGCGTCCGCGATAACCGGTGCCGGTGCAATAGCGACAACCCTGCGGACGTTTCAACTTCGTACCCGCAGCAACCCCCAAAACACTTTGCTCTAGTGCCGAGGCATCTTCTTCAGTAGCGCACTCTGAGCATAAACGGCGCAACAAGCGCTGGGCCAACACACCTTGTAGTGAAGTAGCAATCAAAAACGCCGGGACGCCCATATCGAGTAAACGCGTTACAGCACTGGGCGCATCATTAGTGTGCACCGTAGAGAACACCAGGTGACCTGTAAGTGAAGCTTGAATCGCTACCTCTGCAGTTTCGCGGTCACGGATCTCACCGACCAAAACCACGTTGGGTGCTTGACGCAAAAACGAACGCAACACCCGTGGGAAAGCCAGGCCGATTTGCGGATGCACCTGCACCTGATTGATACCAGGAATGCGATATTCAACGGGATCTTCAACTGTCAAAATCTTTTTGTCGGAGCGGTTGAGTGTTTGCAACGCAGCGTAAAGAGTCGTGGTCTTACCCGAACCCGTTGGCCCTGTAACTAAGAATATTCCAGATGGTCGCTCTATCGAACGCGAGAACCACTCGAGTAATTCTTCATTCATCCCCAGATCGGCTAGCGATATCAAGTTTGCTTCACGGTCGAGCAAGCGCATAACACACGTTTGCCCATTATTCGTTGGTAGCACTGAAACACGCACATCCAACTCGTGCCCACCCACAGTATGCTCAATACGCCCGTCTTGAGGGCGGCGCTTTTCTGCGATATCGAGACCACCGCTCACTTTGATATGCGAAATCAATGGCGCAAACACCTCGGTTGGGTGCTCATCAGCAATCACCAATTTACCATCGATGCGAAATCTAATGCGCACACGATCAGCGAATGGCTCAATGTGAATATCAGAGGCACGCTGCTTTACTGCATCGGCAAACATTCTGTTTACTAAGCGGACAATAGGAGCTTCATCATGCTGCCCACCACTAAGCGGCTGCTGCGCCGGTGATGAATCGTCGAGACCATAAGCACGCTCAAGCGCAGCGCGCAAATGACTTGGCGATGCAATCACCAAGCGAATTTCACGCTCAAGCAAAAAGTTCAGAGTGTCAGCGGCTACCGCTTGCCGCGGGTCACTGATTGCCACCAACAAGACGTCGTTTTTTTCAGCGACTGGCAAGGCCGTCAACTCATAGGCGGCCTGCTTGGCGAGCAGCGAGGTGATCTGCGCAGCCGGAGTACTTTTCTCTAGGTTCACATAAGCCATGGACGCTTGCTTGGCCAATGCCCGATATACCACTTCTTCGCCACAAGCCTCTTGCGCGATTAGCTGCTCGCCCAGCAAAACCGAACGTTGCTTCTGCACGGCCAATGCCTCACGAAGCTGTTCTTCACTGATTGCGCTACTCTCGCGCAGCA
>CAXGOF010000045.1:0-10244 GCA_964011335.1 uncultured bacterium | reverse complement strand
AACCGACAATAGCGGATTCTTCAAACCGGCGCCTTGCCTGCGCGAGACATCTATTTGCAAGCATCAGCCGATGGATATCTCACCGAAGTGTCGCCAAAAATAAAACTTAAAGCCAGTGAAGAATTCACTGACTTGTCTATCACGCTACCAAGACCTCAATTTATATCTGGCAAGGTTGTTGATGAGAATAGCCAGCCCATTGCAAATGCCGTTGTAAGTCAAGATATGGACCGCGCTCGCGACTCTGTTGACAACTCAGTCAAAACTTATGTTGATGGCGGCTTTGAATTACCCATAAACCCTAATCGATACGAAGTTACCGTAATCGTAGAAGCCGAGGGTTACCGTATTCGGCGCCTAGGTATTAAGGACCTTAGCGTTACAACAACTATTACGCTGCGCGAGATGCCAACCATTACAGGCATGGTTCGCGATCACAACCAGCGCCCTCTTGCTGGCGCCGAGGTGGTGTTATGTTCACAGTCACTGTCTGCTCAGTTAGTGGCGCAATCTCTCGACCCTGAACAATGTAATGGGCACGACACCACTGATGAAAACGGCAACTTTCAGTTAACGCCGAATGACATAGGAGCAGACAATGCACGCCTTAAGTTGGTAGCCTTTAACGACTCTCACCCACCTACTCAATATAAGAACGTCATCACCTTTTTCGACCGCGGCAACAAAAAGTACAGCGATATCATTATTGATCTAAAAAAAGGCTTCGCCGTATCAGGCAGCATAAAAGACACCGATGGGTCTGCGATAAAAAGTACCCAGGTATTGTTGCGAAAATTAGAGAAACCACGCCGTTCGCGCTTGCCATCAGCTGAAATAAGACGTAGTGGCAACATTATCAATCAGGCTATCGTTGACGCCAGTGGCGACTTCGAATTCTTGAATTTAGAATCCGGAGAATATCGCGTTGAAGCCTACCACCGCGACTACTCTCCAACCCAAAGCGACGACTTCTCATTAATAGATGTGAACCACAATTGCCCACTGGTCATGAAAGAACCAGGAGGAATTAGCGGGCAATTGGTTGGCGATACTTCACGCTACCCTAACTTAGTGGTGCAGGCCACCTCTCCTGGCCTTGACTTGATTCAAGTCAAGCCAGAAGCTAACGGCTCCTTTAAGTTCATGAATTTGATGCCTGGCGCCTACAGCCTAGAAGCGCATGATGTACTTAGTGCCAATCGCGGGAAATGGTGGCAAGGCGCCCAGGTGCCTATAGCTGAGCTAGACGGCGTAGAAGTTACGGTCGGCAACTATACTCAAGTCAACCTTGAGTTAAACAACTCGGGCTTCGCTTCGGTCGCTGGGCATGTAAAAATAAATGGAGAGCCTGCGGTGTCGTACAAGGTCTTTGCAGTTCCTCATATATACGGCGCAGCTGCTGAAGACCAGCGGATGGTGGTTCGTGAAAATGTAATGCATATGCGAGAAGCGCGCACTAACCCTGACGGTCAATTTGAGATTAATGGTATTGTGACAAACGATTACTGGATAATTGTTGAAGATCCCGACTCACGACGACGGGACATGGCTGCATTGAAGCCAACCGGGTTATCGGTGCACGAAATCAATATCAACAACCCACAACTGTATCAAGTTGATTTCAATATTCTTACTGGTGGCGTCAAGCTTATCCCGCAACAAGATAAAAACATCCGCGGAATGCACATCACCCTAGTGCCAGTCCCCGACGATGGCCGCAATCAGCAAAGACTGTATGTGCCAGCTTCTGGGCCACGCGTTCATGAGGGGATTCCTGTTGGAGCATATGAGTGGTCACTGAAGAAGAAAGATGAGCCAAAACAAATTTTCGTAACGCCATCCAGCGTCATTGGACTTAATATCACCTTGCCCAAAAACTCCCGCACCGGTGGACTCAAGAAGGCTCCTTCGCCAAGGTAGGCATAATGCTTAATAAATTTACTTTATTATTCTGGATTGCTCTGCCGATAATAACCGTTTACGTAATACTGTTATTTGCGCCGAAAGCCGAAAGCGTTGTTGTGCAACAGCCTCTTCCGACTGTCGAGGTAAACAACGACATAGAGATTGTGATGCCCTTTGATATTACTGTTGTCGACTCTGATGGCTCACCGATTAGTGGTGCGGTGGTGCTTTTTACACTCCCAGAACTACATCAGGGCATCAGCGATAGTGACGGAATTGCGCGTACTACATTTACTGATAGGAGCAAAGTCGAGGCTTTGGTTTATGCACGTGGTTACTCTCCCTCACCTTTGACAAGTGTTGAAAATCATCAACACTTGGCCTTAACTAAGAAAGATGAAACGCCCATTGTCGAAGGTCCACTAGCTGCAACATTCCTGCGCATGGTGCAGGTAGTAACGCGCGACAAGCATTCGCTGCATAATGCAATGATGCTGGTCAGAGCACTTGGCGACAACGATGGCCCGCCCTTTATTTACTTCGCCGATAATGACGGTAACTTCATCCTAAGCGAAGTTCCAAACATCGATTTAGAATGTCGTGTCTACCCTGCTGCTTTACCAGCTGTGCCAAATACGCTGTTAACTAAATTTGTTATCCGGGCCGGCGTCCCGGAACTAGTGATCAATGATGTCGCGACACAAATGGTGGTGCGCGAAGGCTTGGACGCAAACACTCTTCATCAGCTTGTAGCAGGTGACTCCGTCACTTTGCTGCGTAGTGATGCACTGGGCAATATCTCGGCTGGGCCATTGCCAGCAGCAGTCGATTACTCGATTAAACTTAGCGACTGAGTCGCTGGATCGTAGCGATACAAGTTTCTCCCCTGTAGCCCTAAATCACTAACCAGCTTTTCTTGCGGCAAGCGTTTTGAAGAGCGCAACACTACTACTGCGTCCGTCAATAAATCGCCTGGCCGAGACGGAGTCCAGTGTTTAAATGCCTTGTTAGGGTCGCCGTTTTTTTTCGATGGCACAAACACTACGGAGCGCGGCGGTATATCTTGTTTTAGAATTGCGATCTGTGGCTCTGCGCGTTGCACGGCCTCTAGCTGGATGAGATCTAGGCGCGTAACAAACATGATGCCGGTAAAGCTGAGCATCGCTAACGGCAGCGCCCGTTTTACTTTTTCAGGAGCTGCTTGAAGCAAAAAGACAAAACCAATTGTGAGCAATGGTAAAGTTTCAACGACATAAAGAGGTCCGAGGTATAAACGATGTCCGGCATACCAATGCAATGAATACACAACCGGCAAAAGAGTCGCGGCAGCAACAGCAACACCACCATCTTTAATACGCATACGCCATGCTCCCCAAAATGCCAGGGCTACGGCGCCAAGCATGCCACCAAAGGCAACCGACCAACGCCCGGCTTGACGCAACAATCCATCGAGCATGTCGCCATTGCCATAAATATCAAAGGGTGTGTTTTTTGCAGCGTACAATTCGTAAGTCGCAGTCAGCATGTCGCTTGTTGTAATCGCATTGAAATACAAAATACCACACAAGAAGGGGAGTCCGCCAGCTATCGCTAGCAAGGTTTGCTTGAACATTCCGTTGCGCAGCATCGTCAGGCCAAAGATGGCCGCGAACACAAGACCTGTTAGTGGACGAATCGCAAATGCCATACCGCAACCCGCACCAACCAATGCGCCCCACGCCACGGACTGCGCCCGCGAATGCAAGAATCCGTAATAGGCAGCCAAAATTGCAGTTAGGCTAAATACTTCGGACTGCCATGATGTATTAAGCAACATGAAAAACGGTGACGCTGCAAATAGGATTAACACTAAACGCGAATCGTTTTTGAAATTCAACACTTGTGCAATGCGTAACACTAACCACAAATCGATTAACGCACAGAGCAATGTAGACAACAACGGCCATCCAAATAATGCCGATGGAATCATGGCGATGGATGTGCCGGGAGAATATTTTGAGAAGCGAATACCTTTCGCCTCATCCTCATAAACTTGACGACGATTGAATGCTCTGGAAAGTTCCCCTTCAGCCAAGGGTTCACTCCATTGCCCAGCTGAAAAAAGTTCGGCCTGCAGAAGGTAGGCGTGCTCGTCATTCGTGACAGGGCCCGGCGCAAAGCTACTGACTATAGTTGGCATCGACGCCAACATCACTGCCAAGATAATCGGCATACCACTAATGTCACCCACCATCTTTTCACGTGCCACCCACCACCATGCTATTAAAGACACTACAGCAGAAATGTAAATGTCGTACTGCTGTAACGCCTTGTCGTCAAGCAGCAGGGCTAGTACCGCTGGTATGGCGCCGAAGGCCATTACGATTTTCAATGTTTTTACAGAAGGTGATTTCATCTTTGTGCCCCTCTAGGTTACCCTAAGCCCATGCTGTTTGCGATACTAAGCCGTATACACTCGTTGGCCCTGCTGTTGGTGCTCACGTTTTTGAGCGCCGCAATTGTCGGCGCTGCCAAGACCGGATTCGTGCCTGACCATTCACGCTACGGTGCTGCGGAATTTCAAAACAATAAAGGTGGGTCACGCTTCATTGTCTCTGTTTTTCCTAATCCTAGTGGTAAACGAATTTTACTGCTTGATAATGCGGCGACTGACCCTGTTTTAGCCGCAACCGTCCCGCGCGAAATAGTCAATAAACTATATAACGCCCTTATACGCAAAGGCCTTACGGTTATTCGCAGTGATGGCATGCCGCTAGACGGGATCGAAGGAAAATTCGATGCTGCTGTATTAGTCTACCCATCTGAAGGCTACGTCAATGCCGATTTTACAAAGCTCGCTACGCGCCTTGAGGCAAAAGTCTTGTTCGACTACTGCGCCGGATGGAGTAGCGCCAATGCCGATGCCGCTGGCCTGATGCATATGAATTTCGCGCGCACTTATTGGCCGCATTGGCTTGATCCAGAAATGCGCCAATTCGTCGAGTACCTGCAAAAAGCAACCGCCGCCAGCGACGGGATTTTATGGGTGCCAAGCGAAGCCCTTTCCACCACTGCAGCTCGTGCACGATGGTTTCTAGCTTTGAATTACTATTTGGCACCACGAAGGTTTTATTTGTATAAGCCCAAAGAAGGGGCCTCTTTCTTAACCGAATACTTCCAGTGGGTAAAAGATTACAATGAAACTCGCCCTTACGAAAATCAAGAGCGCATGAAAAATCACCCGCGAGCCTTAAGCAAGTTGACTAAAATGAATACCGTGCGCACCCTCAACGAAGAAGAATTACAAATCGCTGCTGATCGCGACGTGCAATGGATATTATTCTGGAGGCATCAAGCCGATTTCAGGATTTGTGATTTCGAGCTAGTGGACATAGAAACCGTTCGGGGGTGGAAATAATGTTGCACCTGCTTAATGCTTTACTGTTCATTGCCGTTTGCTCCTGCATTGGACGCGCATTGCTACCATCCCAAAGCGTGGTTGCGCGCTCGCGTGGCGAAGAATTGGCAGTATCTTACACTCTAGGCTTAGCCACAGTTCTAATTCTGTGCAATCTAATGTTTGTGATTGGATTAACCCTGGGCGTTGCCGTTGGGATTTCATTAGTCGCAGCCAGCGCTGCCTTGTTTTACCAGAGCAAACGTGATGCTGATTTCGCACTGTCGCCCTTCACCGATGTAATCACATACGGACTGCTAGCTGTTGGCGCACTAAGCTTAATTGCTACTGTAGCCTACCCTATCAACGAATTCGACGCTATTTACCATTGGGCCTACCGCGGCAAAGTGTTGTTATTCAACGGCACCCCGCTCACTGAAGCCATCACTGGCATTGTCAACAACGATAACTTCGGACGCGTGGTTACTCACCCTAATTACCCACTTGGTGTGCCCATCATTGAAGCCTTTAGCTCTTACTTCAGCGGATGGAGTGATCGGTGGGTGCAATTACCACTTGGCCTGTGGGCAGCATCCATGCCATGGCTAGTTGCATTTGGATTGCGCAATCTTTCGCAAATGGCTATTCGCTTAACCGCTATTGCCACCGCAGCGACTCCAATTTTATATGCCACTAATTTCACGGAAAACGGTTGGGCAGATTTAACCAACGCCGGCACATCCTCAAGCATGATGTTGGGTGGTGGCTCTGACTTGGCGGTGATGTGCATGCTTACTTTGGGCGCTGCCTTGTTCTTGCGGGCGACTAGCAGCAACTGTAAGCGATTAGCGATTTGTGCCGGTGTCGCCTTGGCCGCAACTGCTGCTATGAAAAACGAGGGGCTCGCATTGCTCATGGTATGCATGCTCGCCTGCTCTGCTGCGCTAATCCTTAAAAACCGTCCGCTGCGCATTATCGGTTTTTTCGCAGCGAGTGCTATTATTTGCGTCGCACCATGGCTTGGTATTCGCGCGCAAATTCCGGCAATCGACGAGAACTATAGCGAACAGTTAACTCTTGAAAACGTCATGCGCTTCGCCGGCGGCGCCAATGAACTGGTTGAAAAATCGCCTCTTGCGATGAGCGGTCGCCCACAAATAAATGAAGAATCTATTCCAACACGCCGCTCTTTAGTCGCCGAAGCCTTCGTCGATGAATTTTTCGATATGCGCAGCTGGGGCTTGCTTTGGATGCTAGCGCTGATATCCGTTGGCTTGGTCTTGGTGCCCAAAAACTTAGAATCCTTCAACTACCGCTGGTTGGCATTGGTGATTGTCGGCGGGGTCCTGCTTTATTTCTTAATCTTGCTTGTTACGCCATGGAATTTCCCGTCGTTGCGCAGCAAGGGAATACCCGAGCGTCTATTGGTCCATTTAGTAGGCCCAATTATGCTCCTGCTAGGTCATCTACTTTCAAGTATCGAGCCCGAAGACTGCTAACTTTTTTCGAGTGATAATGTAGAATAAGGCGCATGTTGCGCGCTGCACTGCTACTTTCTTTAACGGGCCTTCTAGGCGCCTGTTCGCATAATCCCGAATTCGGCGACAAAAGGCCCGTTATCCTGATTTCAATAGACTCTCTAAGGGCTGACTTTACAACACCTTACGGGCATACTGCTACATTTGGTGGTGCGGAACAAACTACACCGTTTCTGAACAAACTCGCCAACGAAGGCGTGATGTTTAATAACACTATGGCTGCCTCGCCATGGACGCTGCCTAGCCACATATCTATTTTGACTGGCATGCACCCTATCGAACATGGTGTGCGCTCACGCAAGTTCTCGCTTAACGAAAAGATTAATCTGATTTCGAATAAGTACCAAAAAGCTGATTACAACACTGCTGGCTTCTTCTCGGCACCGTTTTTACATCCTGTTTGGGGCTTTCACCGTGGTTTTGACGTTTACGCTCCGGGTGCTGATTACCTCGGCACCATCGATGCTGCGCAACACTTGGCTGCCTCCGGGAAAGGTCCTGAGGTGCAAGTCATCCATCATAAGTCGCACACCGATGCCGAAACAGGAGCTCAAGTGGTGGACCGCGCGATTGAGTGGCTCGAAAACGATGGTCACTATACTGAGCCGTTCTTCATGTTTCTTCATTTTTGGGACCCGCACTATGATTACGCCGCTCCGCAAAAATACGTCGACATGTTTCACCCTGATTTTGCTGGCGAAGTGGACGGCACCGAATTAGTGAACTTCGACCTCGAGCTGAGCCCTGAACAAGCAAAGCATCTTAAGGCGCTTTACGAAGCCGAAATTCGCTACACCGATGATCAACTCGCGCGCTTCTTTGCTAAGCTGACGGAATGGGGCATTGAGAACGATGTGATTATTGCGATTGTTTCTGATCACGGCGATGCCTTTTTAGAGCACGGCGAGCGTGGACACCACTTAACCTTATATGACGAAGTCATGCGCGTGCCGATGATCATACGTGCCCCAGGTGTGGTTGAGGCTGGGCAGACGGTAAATGGCAGCGTATCGATATGTGACTTGTCCCCCACCTTGCTAGATTTGTCGAATTTGAGTGCTTTTCACAACCGTAGCGGACAATCGATGCGCCCCATGTGGGAAGGCGAAGACACAAACTACAAGGTCACAATGGATTTACTGCGCCCGACCAAGAAAATTGAGTTTCGTGGCTACCGTAATGGCAACATGAAGGGCATCCTCGATTCGTTTAATCGCACCTTGACCCTGCTTAACCTCAATGACGACCCGCTGGAGAATAATCCGCTGGTAGTTAAGCCGAATTCTGATATGCCCTTTGCACGCGAGACTGTAGAATTTATACAGAAAGTAGCAAGCCAACGTGGGCCCCGCCCCGGCCTTGTTTCTGAAACAGGTGAAATGACTAGCCTGCTCTCAGAGCTCGGTTACACCGAAGACTAAGCCCCCGCCTAATAATCATGAAAATCGCCGTAATAGGGACTGGATATGTTGGCTTAGTTGCCGGCACTTGCTTTGCTGAAATGGGTAGCCAAGTTACCTGTGTTGACATTAACGAAGAAAAAATAGCGGGCTTGCTAAAAGGCAACGTCCCTATTTACGAGCCTGGCTTGTCTGAGTTAGTGCTATCAAATGTTCGCAATGGGCGCCTTAACTTCAGTACTGATTTAAAAACTGCTGTTCGCGATGCGCGTATAGTCTTTATTGCTGTTGGCACTCCATCAGACCCTGATGGCGGGGCTGACTTAACTGCGGTGTTTAAGGTAGCCGAGTCGATAGGTGCAGCAGCGAATGGACCGAAGCTAGTTGTCGACAAGTCAACAGTGCCGGTGGGCACTGCAGCGAAGGTCAAAGAATTCGCACAGTCAAAAACCGAGCATAAGATTTCGGTTTGCTCTAATCCAGAATTTTTAAAAGAAGGCGCGGCTATCGACGACTTCTTACGTCCTGATCGCGTCGTCATTGGCGCCGAGTCCGACGAAGATTTCGAACTGATGGATGAATTGTACAAACCGTTCACGCGCAACGGCGCCCCCATTATTCGCATGGACCCTTTATCTGCAGAGATGACGAAGTATGCTTCGAACGCGATGTTGGCTACGCGCATTTCATTCATGAACGAAATCGCGCTCATCTGCGATGCCGCTGGCGCTAATGTTGAAATGGTACGTAAGGGTGTTGGGACAGATGCTCGCATCGGTCAGCCATTCCTTTACTCTGGCATCGGCTACGGCGGCTCATGTTTCCCTAAAGATGTAAAAGCGATTATGCACACTGCACAAGAGCATGGGTACAACTTCCAAATCCTTGATGCTGTTGAAGCTGTTAATGCTGAGATGAAAAAGTTAATGCTGCATAAGGTGACCGAACTTTTCGGGGAAGACTTAAGTGGTGTTACCGTCGCGCTATGGGGCTTAGCGTTTAAGCCAAAAACCGATGACATGCGCGAAGCGCCCGCCATTACTTTATGCGCTGGCTTAACCGAACGCGGTGCAACAATACGTGCTTGTGATCCAGAAGCGATTGAAAACGCACGAGAACTGATTGGTGATGGCGTCGAATATCTCAATGATCAATACCAAGCTATCGACGGCGCCGACGTTTTAATTCTGGCTACCGAATGGAATGACTACCGTAATCCTAATTACGAGAAAATGGCCTCCCTAATGAAGCGCAAGTTAGTCCTTGATGGCCGCAATGCTTTATCCGCTAAGCGTCTCGCCGAACATGGGTTCGAGTGTTATGGCGTTGGCATCCCTTCTCTAAAACCTAATAACTAAATGGCCCGTACTACCCCTGATTTTGAATCTTTGAAGTCCGCTTTTCCTTACTGGGAAAAGGCCGGTGACATGACAGACCAGTGCATAGACTTGATGCTTAACTTTCGTCAGTCAGGTCACCCTGGTGGCTCCCGTTCGAAAGTACAGCAAATGATTTCCCTTACTTTGTCTGGTGCAATGCGTTGGGACATCCGTCGCCCCGACAAAGGCCTGAGCGATCGTTTTGTTTTGGTGGCTGGGCACTGCACGCCACTCATTTATAGCATGCTTGCTGTTTATCACGAAGCGATGCGCCGTATGCACAAGAAAACAGGTGACGATAAGTACGCAATTTATGGTGGTGCCGAGCGCACACTTACCTGGGAAGATTTACTTACCTTCCGTAATCGCGGCGGTATTGCTGGCCACGCTGAGTCTGAAGGTAAGTCGATGATTTTTGCGACTAACACCGGTCCATCAGGTCACGGCGCACCCACTGCAGCAGGCATGGCTCTAGCACTCAAGCATGCTGGCGCTGACGAGGTCCGCGTTTTTGCGATGGAAGGAGAAGGTGGACACACTGCAGGCTGTCATCATGAAACTAAGCACACTTCTTGGGGACTAGGGTTGGGTAATTTTAACTACCTGCTCGACTGGAACGACAACGGCATCGACCCACGCCCTTACT
>CAXGOF010000044.1:0-10255 GCA_964011335.1 uncultured bacterium | reverse complement strand
GATCTACACTCTTTCCCTACACGACGCTCTTCCGATCTCAACAGTGATAGGGCTGTTGTCGTAAAGGCTTGTGCCCTCAATGGTTAAAATTGTGTAGATGAGTCGATCGTCATTCTCTGGCGTGTACTTAACAGTGCGGACGTCAGTAATGGTTCCTTGGACAGCAACATCTGTCTTAGAAATCATTTTTTGTAGATCTAGCTCTTCGATGCATGCGTTGCCGGCTTGCATGAGTAGCAAAATGGCAGCGGAGGCAGTTAGCCAGCGGAGTAGTTTCATGTTTTTCGGGTGGTTAAAGAGGAGTATACGTTTAAAACGCTAGGTTAACGTTTGGACGCTAAAAACGAGCTTACGTTCCTATAAATATACCAACTATTTGAGACTTTGTACGATAAATCCTTGATTTCATGCTATATTTGAAGGCATGCGTAACATCGCTTTACCCTTTATCCTTGCTGTGGCACTTTGTGCAGGCATTGCTTTCCAGCAAGAAGTGACAGCTAAAGACAGCAAGAATCTTGTTCTCGGCGAATCACAAGTAGTTATTTACCCATACGGCCTAATGGAGTCAGTTCGCAACACCGACTTGGTCGTGCCGATGCAGGTTCAGCTTTATAATCCAGGTGACCACGCTGTTGAGCTTGAGTCCTTGACCTTGCAAACTCTAGAGGGGCAGGTACTAACGGTGGTTGACCTCGACGAACTGCTTGCGGGCGACAGCGGTTTTGTGGCAGATCTTTACTTGGCCTTAGAAATGGTCGATCCAGATATTGCTCATCGCCACAGTAAGCGCCAGTACATCCCGCTAGAAGATTGGGAGCCGCTGAGCCCAGAAGCCGAGGGCCGCACGATCAGCACCATTATTGAAAATGTTCGTGAACTGCAAGCTGCAGGCTCTCCGCAAATCAGCAACATCCGCTTCGAGCTTAATCTTAATGCTCTGTTCGGCGCAAATTCACTGCCGGGCGACATCGCGCCTGTTCAAATTGTCGCGCAATGGAACGGCGGGGCACAATCAAGCACCACCTCCATAACGCATCACATCACCAAGCTTTTGCCTTATATGCCACCACCTTATGCCAACCTTGGCACAGGCTCGTGGGTATCCGGCGACCTGCACGTGCATAACTGCCGTGATGAGGCCGTTGGTGGCTGTGATTCTTGCGCAGCGGAATCGTTCAACATCACAGGCTCTTTTACAAACGCCGACCTTAAGCCGCAGTTCCAAGCCCTAGGCATGGATTTTTTCAGCTCCACAACGCACTCTTATTGCATTAATAGTCCCGGAGAATTTGACGCGGTATTGACAGAATCAAATGCTCTCACCGACAGTTCTTTTGTGATGCTGGCAGGGACAGAGGTATCGGGGGCCGAGCAGGGGGCGCAAAGTGGGTCGGATACCGCCGACATCCTTTGCTCGCTAGGATGGGGCGCGTATAACGTGCATCACATGGGAGCACATAACATTACTTCGCGCAAGGCTGGTGGCAAAGACGGCTTCCTGGATTTTTGCGATAACCCGATGTCTGGGCAAAAGGCTAATTCAATGACTGTAAATGGCGAAGGCGGGTTCACTAGCATCAACCACCCGAACTCAGGCGCATGGGGGTTTAACTCGGTGAGCGGGATTGCCGGTCAGGAGCGTAACCGCACATGGGGCGTTGAAGTTTGGAACGGCTCAGAGGGTGACAACCAGTGGCAGGTTTACCAACGTGATTGGTGGCTCGCTCGCCTTAACGAAGGCAAGGTGCTTTACCCATACTCCGGCTCTGACACTCACGATACCGCAGTTGATTTTGGCACGATTCATACTTATGTTACGACTGCGTTAGATTCACAGAGTTTGACCGACGCATTGATAGCAGGCCGTAGCTACCTTTCAAATGGTCCGTTCCTTGAGCTGGGCATTGCGACTCTCAACGGCGCAAAAGCATTACCAATGGGCGGCACAGCATTTGTGCAAAACATCCCACCAAACATTCAAGTGAATGTCAATGTAGATTACAACTGCACTTTTAGTTCAGAGATTGTGATTTACCGCGGCACCGTTGGTGGCGGCGAAGTAGAGATCTTCCGTCAAAGTGGATACACTGGCGGCGGCTCGGTTCAACTTGTCGACACAGTGCCGACCGATTCATTCTGGTACCGCGCCGACATCCACAACACTACTTGGACACGAAATGCGATGACTACCCCAGTTTACGTGTGGTCACGCTAAATTAGCCACCAGCCTTTTGTTAAGCTAAGGTCAATGCCGAGTAGAATACCTAGTGATTGGCCTGATGTGATAATGGTTACCGACGCCGAGTCGCTAGCCCAAGCGATAGACACATGGGCGGCCGCCGGAATAATCGGCGTTGACACCGAAGCAAATTCATTCTTTGCTTACCATGAGCGCTTGTGCTTGATGCAGGTAAGTACCGATAGCCAAGATTGGATTATCGATCCCTTTGCGCTTGGCGACGACATGCAAATGATGTCACCGTTGCTGTCGAACCCAGACATCATTAAAATTTTTCACGCCGCTGAATTTGATTTAATGATAATCAAAAAAGATATGGGTGTTGAAGTTAAAGGCATCTTCGATACTCAAGTGGCAATGACTTTTTTGCGCCATCAAAAAACTGGCTTGGCCGCGCTTATTGAAAGCTATTACGGGATTAAGTTATCGAAAGAAGAGCAACGCTCTAATTGGGGTGAGCGCCCATTAAGTGATAAGCAAATTGCTTACGCTCGCATTGACACACACTTTTTGGTTGACGTGTATCGCAAGCTAATACCAGAGCTTGAAGAGAAAAACATGATGGGCGCCGCTTATGGGGAATTCGATCGCCAGATGAGCGATATCTTGATGCCCGCCGCTGCGAACCCCGATCGTTACTTAAAACTGAAGGGCGCAAAGACACTAAACCCTAGTCAACTAGCAAAGTTAAAGGTGTTGTTTGAGTGGCGTGAAGAGAGCGCATCAAAACGCGACGTACCGCCGTTTAAGGTGATGAGCAATCCGGGTTTGATCGGTATAGCCGAGGCAAATCCGCGAACAATTAAAGAACTTGCCGGAATCAAGGGTGTTGGCTGGAAAATAGCTAAGCGCGCCGGCGATAAAATTTTTAACTTGTTAGGCATCGTCGAAGGACAAACTATCGATTTGCAGGTTAAGAGGGTAAGCAAAGAAGAGCGCCTTGTGCGTCAAATTCGTCGTGATAACACCGATGCCCTAAAAGCGTGGCGTACTGCCGCGGCTGGCGAATTAGATTTGCCAAGCGAACGATTGATTCATCGTCGCCAGTTAGAGCAAATTGCTGCGGCGCTGCCAGTGACATCAGAAGAATTAAACAAAGTTGTGCAACTAAATGATTGGCAGCGCGAACAATTCGAGGCGTCCTTGCTAAGTACTCTCGAAGGCTTACCTCGCCCTTAAGTGGCAAGCGCGGCGTCGAACCCGCGCTGGAAAAAATCTCGGTCTAAATCATGGCCAATGAAAACGATTTCGTTGCGCGGGGGTGACACCCATTTCCCGTCGGCGGTCACTTTGTATAAATCGTATACGCCCTGCAGCAGGCACCGATAATCGAGGCCTGCGATGTTTAAAAAACCTTTGTAGCGAATTAAGTCTTCACCGAGTTGTTGCACACAGGTGTCGAGCCATAGTTGCACCCGTAGTTCATCGAGGGCCTTATCGGAGCTAATCGAAATGGTGCTAATTGAATGTTGATGAACATGTTCAACGCTTGGCGTTCCTGAGAAACGCACCTCACTCTTCTCGAGCACATCTTTTAGCCGCAGGCTTGGAACCTCGGCAACTAATAATTTGCCATCGCAGTTTATCGCGCGAACATTTTTCTGCGCTTCGCCAATCCGCTCATCGCTTAATTCGGCACAGTGGTTAATGATTAAAGTATCGGCGAGCGCGAGTTGCTCGCTTGCCGATTGGTGCTCTAATGCGCGCTCTAGGTTACGCGCGTCTGCAATAGTGATAATCTTGTCGACGGCGTAGTAAATCGAGACGCCTTCTTCGACTAAGAAAGTTCGCAACAGTGGGGCAGGCTCGGCAATGCCAGTGGTCTCGATGAGAATGCCGTCGAAGCGGCGGCGCTTAAAGAATGGGAATTTACGTTTTCTCAATTCGAGCAACTTATCAATCATGTCGCCGCGTACTGTGCAGCAGATGCAGCCGTTTGACAGCTCAATCAAATCCTGCTCGCGCCGCACAATCAAGCGGTCGTCGATGCCAAGATCACCGAACTCATTTATGAGCACAGCATACTTCTGCCCGTGGCTTTCTGTGAGTATGCGATTGAGCAGCGTTGTTTTGCCAGCACCCAGCCAGCCGGTGATTAAAGTCACAGGAGTTTGTGTCGGCAGGGAAGATGTTGCCATCGGCATAGGGTAACAGGGTCTCGCGTGACTACAATTCTCTGCAATGGATGCATTCCAAGGTTCCCTGTTTGCGGCCCCGGCCGGCAGATATGCGCGAGTGGCTCTCAACACTCCCGTACGTCGTGAATTTGCCTATCATATTCCCGAACATGCGGAACCGGTTGAAGCTGGCTGCCGAGTAAAAGTCAGCTTCGGACGCCGCCCAATAGTCGGCGTCGTCGTGGCAATCGATGATACGCCACCCAAAGGAGTGCCTGTTGAGCGCATTAAGGACATCGAAGTCTGCTTAGATGCGACACCTTTACTGAATAAATCGTTGTTGCGACTGTCGCGAACTATTGCTGATGACGCGTATTGTTCTTGGGGCCAGGCTTTAGCGGCGATGTTGCCAGCGGCGCTACGCAGTAATCGCTCGCGGCGCACTATTCCGACTGTCGAGCTGGTGCATGAACTTAGCGAAAAAGAATTCGAGACTCTTGAAATAAAGTTTCCTAAGCAGGCCAAGGCTGTGGCTTATTTAAGGCAAGCGAGAGGCCCCATGGAGGTACGCGAGTTTTGCAATCGCACGGGCTTATCTAAGTCACCGTTGACCACTTTGCATAAAAAAGGATGGGTGAAGTTCGATAATAAAGCCGAAGTGATAGACCCTTTTGCAGGCCGTGAGCTAGTGCGTGACATCCCGCCGCAGCTCACAGAAGCACAGCAAAATTGCGTGGCAACCATAAATAAATCTATTGACGCCAAACACCATCAAGATTTCTTGATGTACGGCATTACAGGATCAGGGAAAACCGAAGTTTATTTGCATGCTTTAGAGCGATGTTTAGCCCAAGGCCGTGGCGGTATCGTTTTGGTGCCAGAAATTTCTTTGACACCGCAGACCGTCGCTCGGTTCCGCGCGCGCAGTGGGGACGTCGCAGTGCTTCACTCCGGCTTAACCGATGTCGAGCGTCACGATCAATGGCTGGCCATTCGCGAAGGGAGGTTGCGTGTTGTTATTGGCGCGCGTTCGGCATTGTTCGCGCCAGTGCCTGACCTTGGAATAATTATTGTTGACGAAGAGCATGAGTCCACTTACAAACAAGAATCTACTCCTCGTTATCAAGCCCGCGAAGTTGCGCGCGAACGTGCACGCTTAGAGTCTGCTGTTTGCGTCTTGGGTAGCGCAACTCCATCACTCGAGTCATGGCAAGCAGCCACGGACTCGCCAGACATGCAGCTTTTATATTTACGCGATCGCGTTGCAGGGGGCTCATTGCCGCCGGTTAAGCTAGTCGATATGCGCACCGAAAAAGCCGAAGGTGGGCAGTGGTTAGTGATGTCTTCACAATTAAAATTTGGGCTAAAGAAAATATTAGAAAAGAAAGAGCAAGCTATCCTGTTTTTAAATCAACGCGGGTTTTCGCCAGCATGGTATTGCCGCCCGTGTGGCAATACGATTTCGTGTGAAACTTGTGACGTAGCATTAACTTACCATCGCTGGCGCAAGAAGGCATTGTGCCACTACTGCTTGAAAGAAGAATCTATGCCACAATGCTGCCCTACATGCGGGCATAAAGTTGAAATGATTGGCGTTGGCACTGAACGAGTCGAAGATAGCGTACAACGCGCTTTCCCTGGCGCACGAATTTTACGCATGGACCGTGATACTATGTTGCGCCGCGAATCCTATGAACAGGCGCTAAAAGATTTTGGTGATTGCAAATACGATATTTTGCTCGGCACACAAATGGTTGCTAAAGGATTAGATTTCCCGAAGGTGACCTTGGTCGGTGTCTTGAATGCCGACACCGCATTACATCAACCAGACTTTAGATCGAGTGAACGCTGTTTTAACTTAATCGCACAAGTCGCAGGGCGCGCCGGACGTAGCTTGCTTGGCGGCGAAGTTATCGTACAAACATGGATGCCTGAGCATCCGGCATTGCTGGCTGCTGCAAAGCATGACTACGACAAATTCTCCTTAGTTGAATTACAAGAACGCAAAGATTTTAGCTACCCACCTTTTGGTGATGTCTTACGCATTAGCTTTGAATCGCAGCATCAGCAGCGCGCGATTGCAATGGCCAATGAAGCCAACGAAGCACTTAAAGCGGTTGTCCCAGGCGGATTTGGGCAGGCTACCGAATATTTAGGGCCAGCGCCGCCGCCTATCGAGCGTTTGCGTGGCAAGTACCGTCGTCAGCTTTTACTTAAAACAAATCGTCAACAGTTGCTGCTGTTGCGTCCGACTCTATACAAGTTGGCCGAGCAGCAGGGCATTGTTGTTGATCCGCTCTAATTATTCAACTTGCCTTTGTTCTTTCGCATGTCCACGGCTTTGCCGCCGTTAGTCGCGGCAAGGTCAGCCAAAAACTCAGCACGAATACTCCCGGCAGCGATGGTGTTAATTTGAATAAAGCGATCGCGGTTGATACGATCTATTTCTGCAAGAATTGATTCTGGCATCTGAAACTCGCCAGCGGACGGGGAACCATCGGTCATGATGAAAATGGTTTGAGCTTCCTCGAACGCTAGTGCTGCTGTTAGTGCCCCGTAAATATTTGTTCCACCACCTGGGGTTGTTTTTTCTAGCCACGCTTGCGCTTCAAGACGATTCTTTTCGCTAGATTCTGCAAGTTCGTTTTTCCAGGCGCGTACGCCGGAGGAAAACAGGATAATGTTAAAGGATGTATCCGGCTTAAGAGCCATTACAGTTTCAGCCAGCGTATTTGAGAAGTGCTGATAATAAGTCTCTGTCGGTGAAAATCTTGAGTTCATCGAGCCGCTGATATCTAGGATAAAAACAACGCCACCGGACGGAACAGCGATGCCGTGATATCCGCTTTGGGCAATCGTGCCATTATGCTTCGACTTGTTTTTGCGCGCATTAATCATCACAGTTGCTTGCTCTTTAGTAGGCAATGTGTAAGTGTCGCCTTGTCCAGCATGCCAAGATTTCCAGGTATGCACCGACGCCCCAAAGTTTTCTCCGGTTAGTAATTCAAGGGCTTTGATTGCGTCTGAGCGCACACGACCTACTTCGTTTTCCATTAGCCAGAACAACGGCTTAAGTGATTCATCGCGACGAAATAGCTCTAGGCTTGCAACGGCGGTTGCACGCACTGCCCAAAGTTCATCTTCAAGGCAGTCATTAATAACCTGATAAGCTAAGTTAGAATTTGGGAACCAGCGCAAAGCCCTGAGAGCTTGAATCCTAATGGACGGCCGCTCGCTAGAGGCCATCTTGACTAGCTTTATTTCTGTTTCTGGGGGGATATCACCGAGTTGGCTGAGCCCCCAGGCTGCGTCAGAACGGGTTTGCGCGCTTGAGTGATCGAGAAATTCCACCAAGAAGTGCTGCAAGCCAGTGTGTCTTATTTTCACCAAACCCTCGATGGATAAACTGCGGATTTTATCTTCGGAGCTGCGCATGAGTTCTAGCAGCGCATCGGAACATAGTTGTGGTTGTTTGGCGCTGATAACGACTAAAGCCTCAACGCAAAGAGTTATAAGGCCCAGGTCTTTAGAGCGCATGCAATGAGAAATAACCGTGCTGACCTCGTCGGCTGTTTGAGCACGCTGTAGTTGGGCGCTAATTTCGGGGCGCACCACCACATTAATAGAGTCTTGGAGGCCTTCGATAATCGCAGCGTATTGGCGCTCACCACCATAACTAGCGAGTGCCTCATAGGCGGCTAAACGAAATGGCACATCTTTGTGACTCAAAGCGCCGTGGATGATTTTTAAGCCGGCCTTGATTTTTTGTTTGCCGATGCCTTCTAGTCCAACTCCGGCATAAACCGTGTCTTTAGATTTTGCGGCGGTTAAAAAAGCCTTGTCAAGGTTCAGCCGCCCACGGTCCATGAGTAATTCTAAAATTAGAGCGCGCACCCGTAAATCAGATTCGTATTTCAATCGTTTGTTATGTAAGAAATCTAGGTCTTCTTGATCACCACTTGCCAGGACGCGAATCGCTTGTCGCCGCACTCGCAAGTCTCCGCGATCTTTGGCCATGCGCTGCAATGCCTTAGTGGCCTCCTCGGATTCGTTTAGCCCTAGCGCCCTAATAGCGATGTAGCGATGTGTCTCAGGAAGCTTAGCGACTAATTTATCGAGCGCCTTGGCAGCGTCATCACTGTTAATTTGCGCAATAAGATAAAGTTGACCATTAACCAGTTCGGGGCGTAATGGGTTTTGGCGCAAGACCTCAAGAGTGAGCAGCTCGGCTTTGAGGTCAGCTTGCTGAGAGGCGCAGGGCGCTAGCAGGCTACCGATGGCTAAACCGGTGGCTAGGATATATTTCATATGTCAAAGAATACACTCTCAAGAGGAAAAAGTAACAACATAGCGATAAAAAATGAAATAAAAATGAAGGGGTTAAGTGGCTATACTGCGCTAGATGAAATTCATTGCATCCGTACTATGTTGGATGTGCCTTTGCCTCACAGCAAGCGCGCAGCTTTCTACAGTAAACTTAAGCATCGACAGTGGGCGGCGAAGTCTTGCTGCTGGCGACGCCGAAGGCGCTTACGACCATTTTTATTTTGCACTTAGCAACGGTGGAGATGCTGGCTTGGTGGTCCCTTTGCTGCTAGAGGCGTGCGGCGATGACGAAGATCTAAAAGCGTTGTGGGTAAGTTATTTACTGTCTGTGAAAGCCGATAGCAACGGGCGACTTAAATCACAAGAGAGGGCGTCGCTGAACGAGTTATCTTACAAACGTACTGCTGCATTTAAAGAGCTCGTTAAATTTTACGAGCGCATGCAGCGTAGCAAGAAAGTCGGTGACTGGGTAATGGCAAATTGGTCTGCTGATTTGATGGCGACTATGGCGCAGCATAATCCGAGTTTGTCGAAATTGATGCCGGAAAATTATTCACCCATCCTCTCAATTGACAATACATTGCAGAAAGATGTTGTCGTGGCGATGGCCAAAGAAATGAACATGGCAAAGAATGGGGGGAAAAATGGCTTAGCGCTTAAGTTCGCACGATGCCTTTCTGGCATGGGAGCGCAATCGGTGTTCAAGGATTTGAAAGGACCAGCGCCGGCGAATATCAGCCGCGAGAAGAAGCAGGCAGGTGACGTGCTGGGCGCTGTTCGTCGTGAAATGATGGACACTGTTTATGTGTACAGCATAGAAGAGCTAGAAGATCTAGACATCGATCAGCAGCGAGAGTTTACCTTGCGCCATGCATCCTTCGAAAACCCTGGGGTTTGCTTATCTCCGAATAAACTTTACCGCGTTGAGACTTCGTGTGGCTATAACACTTTGCTGGGCACAGCCACGACAATCGAATTGCACCATCAACGGTTGCTGAACCTTTATGGCACAGACCCGTTTAGCGGCCGGCAAGGCACGGTGCGCATAGTTCCAGAATCATTTGGGCTAGAATCAGAGGGCGCTCCTTTTTATTGGGTAGGTGGATTCCAGGGTGGTGACGTGACAACCTTTAAATTCACGATAGGCACCATTCCCGGGCTGGGTCGCGGCTTAACTCACGAGTTAACGCACCGTTTTGATGGCGCTAGATTTGGCGGTTTGCCCGCATGGCTGGCAGAAGGCAAAGCAGTGTGGACCGGCGGCAATTACGGGCTGATGACCGATGAAAATTTTGTGGATGATTATGTGAACTTTGGCACATTGTTTTCAGTGTCACAAAAAGGTTATGGCGGATTCACTAAACTAGGTGAATTGCTTAGCGGCGAGATAGAAGAGTACCGGGACAATTACTCGGCGGGTTATGCGTTATATGTTTACTTAAAATACTGGACTGGCTTCGAAGGCGGCGGCGACAAATTATTCGCCTCTAAATTGCAGAGTTATCAAGAGGGCTTGAGTCGTTCTAAAATATCGGCCACAGCAAATTTTGAAAAATATTTTTGCGATGGC
>CAXGOF010000043.1:0-10258 GCA_964011335.1 uncultured bacterium | reverse complement strand
GTAAATATTTCCGACAATAGACTGCTGATCAGGGCGCGATGTGCGCACATCAATCAATTCCCCGTCGCCGACACCTACCACCCGCACCTCTTCTGGGTCGCGAGTGTTTACAAACAGCTTGTTGCCATTAATCGCCATTAGGTATTTTATTGCTAGTGTCTTCTATGAAATTCGCAATTGCGTCAACAGCCTCTTCAGCATCGACGCCCTCGCCACGCAATTCTATCATCGAACCAAACGGTGCACCCAAAGTCATCACGGACAGGATACTCTTAGAGTCTGCATTGCGCCCATCAAAAGATAAACGGACACTGGCATTAAACTCGACTGCCAAACTCACGAGGGCATGACTAGGCCGGGCATGAATGCCTTCAGCTATTGCCACCGTCGCCTGGCGCACGATGGTAGCCATTCGATTACACTTCAGCTAATTCCGACAGCAAGTCAATAACTTGCGCAGAATCAGAAGCCTGACACGCGAAAGACACGAAATCTTCGTGCTTGGCTAGCGAAGCAACCCAGCGCAACAAATCGAGGTGATCTTCAGCACCATTGGTAGGACGCAAAATTGAGAAGAACACATGGACGTCTTCGGCGTCTAGCGCATTAAAATCGATGCCGTCTTGATGAATAGCGATTACGACGGAAATATCGTCGAGCCCATCAAGCTTAACATGTGGGATACCAACGCCAGAAGCACCTGTAGATCCCTCCGCTTCGCGTGACCGTAGAGTCTCGAGAATTTCGTCTTTACGCTCAGCCAAAGAGGGAGTACTAGCAATGTGCGCATCAGTCAAACTGGCTAATGCCGAATCTGAATCAAATGCCTCTAAGTTGAGGAAAATGCTTTCAGGCTTAAAGAGTTCTACGAAGTTCATGCTTGGTCGTTATTGGTATCAGAAGGCGCATTAGGGTCAATTGATGCGCGGTACAAAGTTTCTTCGTGGCGACGAGACTTTGCGGAATGCTTTTCTTTGTACTTAATGATCTGAACCCTCGCTTTGTCGACCACATGGTCGATCGCAGCGCGGGCATCATCACAAGAATCTTTTGCGACAAAAGGCTTGCCACTATGGCGATGCAGAATCAATTCACAAGTCGTTTCACCATGCTCGGTATCAAAGACTATTTCGCCAGATTCGAAGTGCTCTCCAAAACGCTCAAGACTTTGCACATGCGCAGCAGTATGGCTTTGGAGACTTTGAGGGAAGTCGCTATGGCGACAGGTGATGGAAATTTTCATGCTGACTTAGACGTTAGGGGTTTGCCTAGGATACCTTAGCGGAGACGGCTTGTGAAGTTCCGAGAACGGTTCTTCTGAATAATGCACCCTGTATAAGGTCAAACCCTTAGCAGCCGCGGTCGCTCCAGCCAGATTCCTATCACAGGCCCGCAACAATTCTTTGATCCAGATGGGTTCTTGGCGGCCGCGACCCACCTCAATCAAACTACCGATCATATTCCTGACCATTTTGTAGAGAAAGCCTGTGCCACGCACATGGATAACAATTCGATTTCGTTGGCCTCGAATATGCACATTTGTCACAGTTCTAATTGTCGTCGAAGTCGTGCGCCTTGAAGCGGCAAATGATTCGTAATCGTGCGTACCGATGAAATACTCACAAGCATCACGCATGGCTGCAATGTTTAACTGCTGAGGCACCCACTCGCAAGTCAAGTTGTCCAAGACCGGTGGCGTTGAGCCCGTGGCGATGCGGTAAACATAATGCTTCAATCGTGCAGATTCACTGGAATGAAACGCACTATCCATCTCGACTGATTCACGAATGACTAGGTCTTCTCCAAATTTTGAATTTAAAGCACCACCAATACGCTCGGCATCAAAGCCCGTCGCAGTGTGGAAATGCACTACCTGCCCGTGAGCATGAACGCCCGCATCCGTACGCCCGCTAGCTAACATATTTACGCTTTCACCACTTAGCTCGAACCATGCTGCCTCGAGTTCGCCCTGCACAGTACGACACTGCGGCTGTTTAGCATAACCTCTGAACGGCATTCCTAGATACGAGACCAACAGAGCAATAGTGCGGATGCTTTCGCTCATTTAGCTGTCAAGTTTGCGGCGCCCGCCATAAGCATCGGCAAGGATGTCACCATGCAAGTACTCGAGGCGCGCACCAACAGGTAGGCCGCGAGCAAGGCGCGTAATGATGACATCCGCGCCGTTTAAAGTTTCTATTACTTTGAGTGCTGCCCCTTCACCTTCGCGATCAGGTGCAGTCGCTAACACGACTTCTTTTATTTCTTGACTGTCGACGCGGCGGCGCAATTCACGCAAGGCGAAGTCGTCTGGAGTAGCACCCTCCCGCGGTGCAAAGCCTTCGAGTAAGACGTGGTACAAACCTAAGTGCGCGCCTGAGCTTTCAAGCTTCTCGACTTCGCGCGGACCTTCAACCACACAGACTATTCCTGTTGTTCGTGATGCGTCGCTGCAAATCGAGCATGGCGAACGCAAAGTAATATTCAAACATTTTTCACAGCGCTGAGTTTCCATGCGTGCATCACGCAAAGCCATCGCTAAGCTTGCCACATCGTCAGGCGTTGAACGCAAAACATGCAATGCCATACGCTCGGCTGACCGCGCACCCACGCCCGGAAATTTTTCTAGGGCGTTAATTAATCGCGCGAGTGGCTCGGGAAACGCCACTACATTCCTGGCATGCCTGGCATACCTGGCAGGCCCATGCCCCCAGTGACGCCCTTCATGGAGTCTGCAGAGTCGACAGTTATTTGTTGCAATACATCTTTAACAGCAACAGCTACCAAGTCTTCAAGCATCTCGACATCATCGGCATCGACCACTTCAGGGCTGATAGTAATATTTTTGAATTCGTAAGCACCGGTAATAGTAACCACGACGGCACCACCTCCGGCTTTACCCTCATAATTTTTATCAGCAAGTTTGTTTTGCATTTCTGCAACTTCTTTTTGCATCTTCTTTGCTTGGCGGAGTAAACCGCCCAAATCGCCTAAGCTTCCTGCCATGATTATTCTATTCGTGTTGCCCGTCGAATTCTTGTACTAGACTTTCAACGGTAGGGTTAACGGTGACTTTGGGTGGAACTTTAAATGCCAGGCGCCATGGTACTGGCGAGAATGAAAGTTCACGTAAAGCGTGCTGTTCGACGGGATCCTCGAGCACGCTTAAATCGGAACCATGCGCTTGCCGCAAAGTGACGACGACTTCTGATGCCGTGATATCGGAGCTCACCAAATAATTTTTTATGATTGACGCCAAAGTCGGACGAACTTTGCCTAGTTTTTCAAGCATTTGATTAAAACTCAGCGCGGATGTTTGCTCGGCGACTGGCCTTGGCTTCACTTCTGCAACTGGCGCGACCGCGGGAGCTGACGCCACTACAGGCGCTGCGACCTGTGTTGCCGGGGCAATTGCCTTACGTGCAGCAGGAGCGGCAGCGGGCGCGCTCGTGATTCCGCCGTTATTCAGCAGATTCGCCAAGTCGAAGAACTGATTAATACGCGCAGCACGTAACATGGTGTATTCAAGTAATGCACGCGCACCAAGTGGGCTGCGCTGAATCCGGCTCTCAAGGCTAAAAATCATACCCATAATGCCTTCCATGCGGTCACGGCCAAGAGTTCGCGCTAACTCTACCATTTGCTGCTTACGCTCAGGAGAAGGCTCAATACCGAGGCTATCTTCTCCGAGTAGAGCAACGTGCAATAAATCACGCAGTGCATCAACCGATTGCTCGACGAAATCACGTTCGGTTCCGCCCACTTCGAGGAAACCAGCAATTTCGAGCAAGATCACTTTGGCATCGTCATTAGCCACAGCTTCGAACAAGCGCAACCAACGCTCGGGACGCGCCAAGCCCGACAAGCTCTCGAGGTCGTCTAAACTTAATTCGCTATCTGCAGTAGACAGCAATTGATCAAGCATAGACTCGGCATCACGCATGCCACCACGGCATCCACGGGCGATTGTAGCCAACACTTCAGATGGCACCGTCACAGCCTCTTGGTCACAAACGAATTGCAGTTTGGCCTGGACATCAACTTCACGAATGCGACGAAACTCAAAAATCTGACAGCGCGAAACAATGGTGTCAGGGATTTTGTGCGGGTCGGTGGTCGCGAATAAAAACATTGCGTGCGCCGGCGGTTCTTCTAATGTTTTCAGCAAAGCGTCGAAAGCTTGTCCTGACAAACGCTGCACCTCGTCGATGATATAAATTTTACGACGATTGCGAATCGGATGAGTTTGCACCGCATCGCGAATACCACGGACATCATCGACGCCGTTGTTTGACGCCCCGTCAATTTCGATAACATCAATGTCACTACCGCGTTCAATGTCGACGCACGGGGCGCATTCGAGGCACGGCTCTACCGACGGTCCGTTAGCGCAGTTCATGGACTTAGCGATGATACGTGCTGTAGTCGTTTTACCGACGCCACGCGGGCCCACAAGAATGTATGCCTGCCCCACCCGTTCCTTAGTGATTGCTGCACTCAATGCGCGCACGATGTGATCTTGGCCGAGGACTTCAGCGAAGCTACGAGGGCGATATTTACGCGCGAATACGCGGTAGGACTGAGCGGGTGATGTCACAATAATATACTAACAGTTTGCGGCGCTCACCACAGGGGAAGAAACTAGAAACCGGAGACCCGAACATTCGCGGCACCCGATGAATGATGCTTAGAGCTGCTCCATTCCTGGCCTGACCCGGTTCACTTCAGCATCGCTGCGCGAAGCCGAGCCCCCGGCTTCTAGAGTATTGTATTGTAAAGGAATTGGCGGAGAGGGGGGGATTCGAACCCCCGGTGCCTTACGACACACACGCTTTCCAAGCGTGCTCATTCGGCCACTCTGACACCTCTCCATTATGGCGCAAAAGGATAGCGTTGCGCACGGTTTTAGTGATTACTTTTTCCGTTTAGCTTGAAAAAACTCGCGCAACATTATGCCTGATTGCTCAGCCATCAATCCACCGTCATACTCTACGCTGTGGTTGAGCCCTGGCAAGTCGAATAACTGCGCCAACGACTCTACACCACCGAACTTCGGGTCGCTCGCCGCATAGACCACCCGCCTAATACGAGCATGCATGATTGCCCCACAACACTGGATACAGGGCTCTAGAGTGCAGTACAACTCGGCATCAACCAAGCGCTTATCGCCCGTGGATGCCATCGCCTGAGTAATAGCAAGCATTTCGGCATGTGCAGTGGCATCAGCTAGCGCTTCTACTTGATTTGCGCCGCGTCCGAGTATTCGGTCATCGCGCACAATAATGGCTCCGACAGGTACTTCATCCCTGCGAACAGCATCCTCAGCTTGCTTGAAAGCGAGCTCCATTATCATGGAATCACGCTCTTGTGGTGATTCTGGCTGACGTAAAGGAAACAGCAGAGTCATGGGTCGTATGACGAAAATAAAATGGTGCGCCCGGGAGGATTCGAACCCCCAACCTCCTGATCCGTAGTCAGGTGCTCTATCCAGTTGAGCTACGGGCGCTTGGGCGGAAATTACAACGTTGCGCACTAATTTAGTCAATGCTTGTTTACCTAAACTTATTTATCAACAATCCCCTTTTTCTCTAGTTAAATTTCTAAAGAAGTTATATTCTGACTATCTAAATGGAGCCATTCGTTCATCTTCACGTCCACACCGAATATAGCCTGCTAGACGGGGCAAACAAGATTGAAAATCTGACAGATGCCGCCGTTAAAGATGGCCACGACTCCATTGCGATTACAGACCACGGCAATCTTTACGGTGCCATGGAATTCTATAAAAGCTGTCGCGCCAAAGACCTCAAACCAATTCTGGGTTGCGAAATTTACATCGCTGAAAAGTCGATGTATGATAAACACAATCGCACCACGAATCCTTATTCGCATTTAACATTATTGGCACGTAATGCCAAGGGTTGGGAGAACTTGATGAAGCTCAGCTCGGACTCGCACACCAAAGGCATGTCCGTACGACCACGCGTTGACATGGATTTGCTTGCGCAACACGCCGAGGGCTTGACGGTGCTGTCGGGTTGCATGTCGGGGCCTGTGAACAAACTGCTGCGGCGAGAACAAGAAGCCGAAGCGCGCCAGATGGCCGGCACCCTAGCCGATATGTTTGGGCGCGAACACTTCTTTCTTGAGATCATGCGCAATGGCATGAAAGAGCAGGATGACTTGACCACGGCGATGATGCGCATGAAAGACCAAGTAAGCTTACCGGTTGTTGCGACCAACGACGTTCATTACTCTCGGCATGAAGATTGCGATCTTCAAGATGCCCTGCTGTGTCTCGGCACGGGCGGTAAATTCGCCGACCCGAATCGCTGGTCTTTTGACACCGATACTTTGTTCTTCCGAACTCGCGAAGAGATGAACCGTGTGTTTCAAGATTTGCCGGAAGCACTACGTAACACCATCGATGTCGCGGATCAAATCAATGTCGAGCTAGAAATTGGGCGCCTGCGTCTGCCTGCGTTTACCCCAGAAGACGGACGTACTTCTGAAGCAATGTTTCGTGATTTGTGCGAGCAAGGCGTGCGCCGGCTATACCCTGAAGATACCGCTGAGGTTCGCGAACGCCTTGAGTACGAGATTCGCGTCATTACTGAGATGGGTTTTATCTCATACTTCCTCATCGTTTGGGATTTAATCAGGTTTGCGCGTGACAATAACATACCAGTGGGCCCGGGTCGTGGCTCGGCCGCTGGCTCTATTGTCGCTTATGCTCTTGAGATTACAAAGGTTGATCCTCTCAAGTATGATTTGATTTTTGAGCGTTTCCTTAACCCTGGAAGAATGTCGATGCCGGATATTGATATCGATTTTTGCAAAGATCGCCGCGAAGAAATGATTGCTTATACTCGCGAAAAGTATGGCGACGAAAACGTTTGTCAAATTATTACTTTCGGTCGCCTAAAAGCTAAAAACGCGATTCGCGACATGGGGCGCATTCTGGAGATTCCTCTTCCACAGGTTGATAAGGTTGCAAAGCTAATACCCGATGATGCAAAAAATCTGAAGCAGGCTATCGAAACGGTTGCTGAGCTTCAAGAGTTCCGTGATTCGTGCGACGAATATTCTCAATGGTTCGAATTCGCTACTAATGTCGAAGGCTTTGCGCGTAATACTGGTATTCACGCTGCCGGTGTAATTATTGCCGATGAGCCTTTACGCAGCATTGTTCCGTTGTCGCGCGTGTCTGACAACATCACCACTCAATGGGACATGAACTATGCCGAAGAATTCGGCCTACTGAAAATGGATTTCCTGGGTCTGCGCACCCTATCCATCCTCCATGAAGCTACGCAACAAGTAAAGCTTAACCAAGGGATCGAGGTGGACCTCGACGCCATCTCCCTAGAAGACGAAAAGACTTATGAGCTGCTCTGCAACGCCGACACTGAAGGCGTGTTCCAGCTCGAGTCCTCGGGGATGAAGGCGCTCCTAAGTAACTTGAAGCCATCGGTTTACGAAGACATTATTGCTGTCCTCGCGCTTTATCGACCCGGGCCGTTGGGCTCTGGCCTGCATGAGATCTTTACCAAGCGTAAGCACGGCCTCGAAGAGGTAGCCTTCGATCACCCTATTCTAGAACCTATCCTCAAAGAGACTTATGGCGTGTTAATTTACCAAGAGCAAATTATGCGCGTTGCTCAACAGATGGGTGGCTTTAGCCTCGGAGACGCAGACAATTTACGCAAAGCCATGGGCAAGAAAATAATCTCTTTAATGGACAAGTTCAAGGACAAATTCATCGAAGGTGCAACTGCAAAAAATGTTGACATCTCTGTCTCTACAGAGATATGGGAGATGATGATTAAGTTTGCTGAATACGGATTTAACAAATCACACTCCGCGGCATATGCGATGGTGACTTTCCAAGCTGCTTACATCAAAGCGCATTACCCTGCCGAGTTTTACACGGCCTCTTACACCTACGAAGCGAGCGATAAAGACAAATTGCGTGTGCTCATTGAAGATGCCCGCCGTCACCAAATCACACTGCTACCTCCTTGCGTAAATGAATCTACGCGTCGGTTTCAGGTAGTCGACGAAAAAACAATTCGCTTTGGTTTAGAGGCCATAAAGGGAGTGGGTGGTGGCGCCGCCGACGCACTCGTTGAAATTCGTGAAGGGCTCGAAGGTGCCGCTTTCGAGTCAGCTCAAAGAGTGCTCATTGAGGGAGCTGCTGTTCACGTCAACAAGGGTGCTTTCGAATCCATGGTCAAGGCCGGATGCTTTGATATCTTCGAAAAATCGCGCATCAAGCTGCTACGCAATCTAGAGAACGATCTAAAGGTTGCCTCCAGCGCTGCAAAAGACAAGCAAAAAGGCCAAGGCTCTCTTTTTGATATGTTTGGCGTGGGCGAAGCGGCCGCGACACCTGCGACATCCACAGCCGCTGATAGCCCCACCAATAGCGGTGCTGAGTTAAGTGACGCAGAACAAAAAGAGCAACTGGCGCACGAGAAAGAGGTTCTCGGAATCTTCCTAAGCTCTCATCCGCTTGATCCATACCGCCATGTCGCTAGCGGCATCGCGCCGTTTGACAGCCGCAGTGTCAAAGAAGTCGGAGACAACGCGCTTATTGAATTATTTGGCCTGACTAGCCAGCTCAACATTCGGCCTACTGCGAAGGATCCGTCTAAAAAATTCGGGAAGCTAGAAATTGAAGACCTATATGGCTCGACGCCCGCAGTCATCTTCAATCGTACTATTGACGAGTGCGGCGATGCTCTCCAAGAAGACACCATTGCCCTCTTCAAAGGCAAAATCCAAATCAGCAACGACATCCCAGAAATGATTATCAACTCGATAGAGCCCGCTGGTGCTCCAGAGTCGCTGGCCTTAAAAGGTATGCTCGAAATTTCGTTCGCAGCCAAGCAACAGCCAAGTACTGACAAGATTGCGTCAATGAAAAAGTTACTCCAAGACAACATCGGCGAGTCGAAAGTTCGTTTTATTGTCTTCGAAGAAAACGGTGGCCGTCATGTGGTGCGCGCAGGAACACAGTGGAACGTAACGCTATCCTCTGAGCTGATTGATGCACTGAACACCTTGGTTGGCGCAAACAGCACCCGCGTGCTAATGCAACGCGGCCCTGTCGAGCGCGAGACTCAACCAGCCTGGAAGACGAAGCGATAAACATTAACGGCATAAATGAGATAACGCGAGACTATCGAATGACAGCCTCGCGTTATTAATGTAAAGTCGCTAATTATTCAGCAGCTACAGCTTCTACTTCTACTTCCTTTTCGGAGCGCTCGACAAACTCGAAATAAGCGAGTTGAGTGTTGTCGCCCAAACGGTAATTGTTCTGCTTAAGAATACGTGTGTACCCTCCGGGCCGCTCCTTGAAACGTGGCCCAAGTACATCAAACAACTTTTGAGTTGCCTGACGATTATTGCCTAGAAGAGCAAGAGCACGACGAAAGTTGTGCAAGTTCTTTTCTTTAGACAAAGTAACAAGCTTTTCAACCATTGGACGCATAGCCTTAGCCTTAGTAACAGTAGTTTCGATACGCTCGTGCTCGATAATTGCGGCTGCCATGTTGCGCATCATTGCTACGCGGTGAGCTGGCTTGCGAGAAAGCTTACGGGTTTTTACGCGGTGTCTCATTATTCGTTTTCTTCGCCTGCAGGAACTGCGAATTCTTCCGCATTCATGCCAATGTTTAAGTCTAAATCGCTAAGCTTCCGATCGATTTCAGTAAGAACAGTTTGACCAAGGTTCTTGATCGCCAGAAGTTCTTCGTTAGTTTTGAACACAAGGTCACCGAGAGTCGCGACATCTGCAACATCTAGGCAATTACGTGCACGAGTCGATAGGTCTAAGCGCTCGATAGGCTCTGACAAGAGCCCCATGATGCGCTCGCGGCGTCGCTCAGCTGCTGCGTCAAGAGCTTGAACCTCATGAACAACCGCCATACCGTGACGTGCCTCATCGAATTGGATGAATGGGTTTAAGTGCTTACGGAAAATCTTTGCAGATTCAACCATCGCCATTTGTGGCTTGATTGTGCCGTCAGTCCAGATTTCCATTATTAGTCGGTCGTAGTTGGTGTACTTACCTACACGAGTTGCCTCGATAGAGTAACGGACACGCAACACCGGGCTAAATGGCGCATCTACTGGGATAAGACCTATTTGGTTCATATCTTCACCAGTGTCAACTGCAGCCGTGTAACCCCGGCCGCGACGAACTGTAAGCTTACATGAGAAGCTTGAATCTTTACTGCTCAGCTCACAG
>CAXGOF010000042.1:0-10648 GCA_964011335.1 uncultured bacterium | reverse complement strand
AAATGCTCGAGCAATATCACGGCAATGTATCAATGGCCGGTGTGCGCCACCGTTAGACAATAGATGTACTTTGTTTTCAATAGCGAGTCGCGTGACGAAATCGTTAAAAACTAGATCGGTGCGCAATGCTGGGGAGTGTCCATAGGCAGTTGCGTTTCGTAAAATGCACACGCTGAAGTCATTGTTGCTGAGCTCAAGCAATTGCTGTTCAGCGGCAATCTTGGAACGCGCATAAGCAGTTTGTGGAGCAGTAGCGAAACTCTCGTCGGCATGCGCGCCGAGGGAATCGCCATATACCGCACAGCTAGATGAAAACAATAACCGCGGCACCTTAGCTTTTTTACAGATATCCGCAAGGTGCATAGTCGCAGCAATATTGGCGTTGGCCGTTAAGCCTTCATCCAATTCGCCCATCGAGTCGTTCGATATCGCTGCTAGGTGTACGACTACATCGTGGCTAGCTACATCACGTGATGTTAAATCTGCCACATCAGCCGTAAGCTCAGCATCGACGCGTGGTCGTTTCGTAAAAGTACAATCTGTAAAATAGCCGATATCGACGCCTGTCACAAAATGCCCAGCACGCTGAAATATATCTACAGCATGGCATCCTATGTATCCTTGGTGGCCGGTAATCAGAACTTTCATCACTATAATGATGCCATGTCTGCCGCCTCTGTGCCCGCTCCGATTAAAATTCTTTGCCTGTTGGCTCTGGGGTTGTTGATTTGGCTGATGTGGGGTTTTGACAATAACACCGCCCAGCATGGTGTGACGAATGGCCAAGCTCCTATAGTCGACCCAGCCCCATCTATTGAGACTAACCCTAATAGCGCTTTGCAGCGCGAAACTAAATCTGCTTCAGCAGATGAAGCGGCTTTGGCAATTATCCCCCCGCAGCTTCAAGCTCCGATAGCGCGCGGCCTCTATCAAAATAGTTCTGGCGAGCCGATTGGCGGTGCAGTTGTCGAATTGTGGCACTTTAGTCAAATAGGAATGGGCATTATTAATAGCTTGCCACGCTTTGACGCTCCAGAATTTATTACCATTACCGATACAGATGGTAAATTCGAATTGCCATTCTCGCGCTTGTCGTCGCGGCAACCGCAGCTGGGGTTACTCGCAAATGGCGACGAATATATTTTGCTTTTTCGCCATAACAATTACGCTGATTTTCGAGAAATGTCTTTGACCCGCTTCGATAAAGAATTAATTGTTACTGCACCTCGTCAATTAGCGTTGCTTAAAGGCCAGGTCCTATTGTATGACAACTCTCCGGCTGCAGTGACGGGAATTTTTGTAGATGGTACGGTGAAAACCTGGGCTGACGCTAAGGGCAATTTCTCGGTCAACCTAAGCAAGGGCAGCCATAAGTTTTATTTCACTCATCGGCTCGGGGCAACCTCAAAGGTGATGAGTAGCGACCAGCATCTAGAAAATATAATAATTTTGCCGCGCGCGCAAAATATAAGTGGGGTGATTCACGACTTCAACAATCAACCGCTAGCCGATGTCGAAATTGAGGCAGTGCGTAACTCAACAACCGAGGCAAGTGGGCTCTCTTCATCTCGTGCGACTAGCGATTCACAGGGACGCTTTGTGTTGCAAGGCTTGGCTGACGGCGAGTTTTATTTACGTGCAGTACGTCCGCAGCGTGAGTATTGGGAGAGAACTGTGTTAGCAGGTACTCAAGATGTGCAGCTGCAAATTGACGACCAGGTTTTTTCTTTTGACGTGGCCTCCGTTCCTCCATATGCGCTTTGGAATAATTTGGTGGTTAGAGCAGAGCGAAATGGTAATTATCGCACATTAGTCTCTGAATCAAAATCTAGCGTGTTGCAACCACGCTATGACTATTTTTTAGGAGATGATGTTGAAGCTGACCGTATCACCATTGATTTCCAGGTGTCTGGTTACCAACCACTGCACTTAACCTTTGAAGTTGACCCTTCCGCTCCCCGTCAAAAGCAAAGTGCTGCACTAGTTCCTGATCCGCAGAGTGCAGCTCTACATTTGTCTTTCCTGATGCCACGCGACGTTCAGCCTTTTGAGTTAAGCTATGCATTGCAGAAGGTTATTGATGGCGAAATAGTGCAACCGTATCGCCGCACCATTACTAGCTCAGCTAATGAACGCCGCGAGTATTATTACCCGGATTTGTCTGCCGGTGACTACAAAGTATTGTTGCAGATAGAAGGCAATTCTTTTTTTAACTTGCCAGAAATAAATATAGCGGGCAATGCCATAATAAAAATAGAGCCCGACGAAAATAATTTCATCGAGCTCGAGTTGATTATTAAGTAGGCCTAAGAACGCTCAAACCATGCTGCCGGCGTGAATTTGTCGATTCCCCCGGCTCGCTTTGAGATGTCATCCGCCGCGACAATTTTTTCTAGGCGCTTGATAATCTCGGGATGCGTTTCTTTTTCTGCCCAACGTAATAACCCGCCGTGGAATGGGGCAAATCCCATGCCAAATACAGTTGCAAGGTCTAGTTCTTGCTGAGTTGCCGTTACGTTTTCTTCCATGCAGCGCGCGGCCTCATTGGCCATTGACAAAATCAAACGATCGACGATGTCGCTGTCGCTTAGATCTTTACAATCATCGCTGGTTTGAAAACTTGCGAGGTCGTCACAAAGTTGTGGCTTCCCTCTGCCATTGTGATCGTAAAAACCACGTTTAGTTTTTATGCCCAATCGTTTCTCAGAAGCCAGTGCACTAATGCCAGGACACGGAGTCATGCGTGCCCCATAAGCTTGTTCGAGAGATTCAGAAGCATGCATTGCTATGTCTAGGCCAACTTCGTCAAGTAAGCGTAGCGGGCCCATGGGCATTCCGAATTTCAGCATCAGTTTGTCAATACGGCCAGGGCTAACGCCATTAACAAATAAGCGCATCGCCTCGTCGAGGTATGGACCGAGCAGGCGATTTACTAAGAATCCAGCAACGTCTTTAACGATTACCGGAGTTTTTCCCATGCGCGTAGCCAAAGCCGCAGTCTCGATTATGGTTTCTTCACTGGTGTGTTCACCACGAATCACTTCGACTAAAGGCATCTTACGTACAGGGTTGAAGAAGTGCATGCCCACGACGCGCTCAGGATTAGGAATACCCTCTGCGATTTTGCTTACGGGAAGCGATGAGGTATTTGTAGCGATGATGCATTTATCATCGACTTTAGCCACTACTTGCTGCAGCACTTGCTGCTTGATGTCTAAACGTTCGGCAACAGCCTCAATAACTATTTGCGCGCTGCCGATACCATCTATTTTAGTACTGGTGCGTAAGCGGTCAATAGCGGCATCAGCTAAGTGGGGCTTTAAGCGTCGCCGCCTCATCTTTTTCAGCATGGTCTGCTGGTGCTCAATTTCTGAAGCATCAAGCGCATCGCGCGACAAATCTATTAACCGCGTGTTTAATCCTTTTTCAGCTAATACTGAAGCGATTGCTCCGCCCATAACGCCAGCGCCAATTGCGGTGGCGTGTTTTAGTTTGCGCGGTTCGAATTCTTTAGTTCCACGTGCATATTTTTTGGCCGCTTCGCTGGCGAAAAATATGCTGACCAATGATTTGCAGACATCGCCAGTAGCCAACTCAGCAACAGCTTTTGCTTCGCGCTCGGACATCTTGGGCCCGTTAACCCCCATTGAGCTGAGCACTAAATCAATAGCGATTGGATGCGCAGGGTAGCGCCCTTTGGTTTTGGCCATAATCATTTTGCGCACTTGATATCCTATTATTAACCTCGCTAGTGGATTACGGTCCACTAAGTATTTATAAGTGCCGCGTTCTTTCTTGCGTACCTTCATGCGACCCATTGCAACATCGGACGCTATAGGAACTAATTGATTGGCATGAGCTAAGCGATCCACCATGCCGCGCTTTAGAGCAGTTTTGGCGTTGTAAAGTCGCCCGCTCAAAATGGCATCAAGTGCGGATGGGATGCCGACGCGCTTAGGTAGTCGATGCGATCCTCCCCAGCCTGGGATGATGCCCAGTTGCGTTTCGGGCAGTCCGATACGCGTTTTAGGGTCGTTTAGGGCGATGATGTAATCGCATGCCAACGACAATTCGTAAGCGCCGCCTGGGACTGCGCCTCCTACGGCGGCCACTGTTGTTACTTTCAAGCCTTCGATACGACTGAAGATGCCATGCACGAAGTTAACGACGCTATGCGCTTCAGATTTGTCGGTAATGCCAGAGATGCCATCGATGTCGGCGCCAGCAGCGAATTGAGTCGGCGTACGTCCGGCGAAAATCACTGCTTTTAGTGAGCTGTCGTTTTCTAAATCTTGAACTGCTTTATCTAAATCATAAAGTAGTGGTGCATCAAGTACAGCCAAGCTGCGGTGGGGCGGATCTAAGATAACAATCGCTAGTCCGTTTTCAGGACGTTCAACACGAATGCACGCGCCAGGTTCAGGGCAGTTTGCAGGTTTAGGAAATCCGTTAAGTAGTTCAGTCATAGTTCTAAATGCGTTCAAGAATTACCGAGCCGCCTTGTCCGCCACCAATGCAAAGTGTCGCCAAGCCAAATTGTTTATCGCTTTCGATTAGTTGATGGGCGAGTGTCAATAACAGCCGCGCTCCAGTTGCACCGACCGGATGGCCAAGAGCAATGGCCCCACCATTCGGATTTAAAGAGTCCATGTTCACCTCGCCTATACCTTCTTTCTCAAAAGCGCGTACACAGCCTAATACTTGCGCGGCGAAGGCCTCATTGAGCTCGATGACATCCATGTCGCTCAAGTTGAGTTGTGCTTTCTTCAAAGCAGTAGTGCTCGAGTAAACTGGCCCTAAGCCCATACGGGATGGGTCCATGCCCTCCCAGGCGAAACTGCGAATGCTAGCCAATGGCTTTAAACCTAGTGATTCAGCTCGCTTGGCGGTGGTTATTAATAACGAAACAGCCGCATCCGTGATGCCGCAGGCATTGCCAATAGTGACGATGCCATCGGGCTTCTCGAAGTAAGGACTCATCTTGGCTAACTTTCCAATAGGCATATCGTCGCGGATGCCATCGTCATGGCGTATCGATGATTTCCCTTTGCGCGTGCCTAGTGCGACGACGGGAACGATTTCTTTTGTAAAACGTGAGTTGTCGCGGGCGATTTGAGCACGGCGATGAGACTCTAATGCGTATGCGTCACATTCTTCGCGAGTTAGTTGATAGTCTCGCGCAATGTTCTCGGCGGTCTTCCCCATGATTAAACCATTCGTTGGGTCTGTTAATCCGCCGATCAAGGCAATCTTTGGCTTCAAGAACGATGGCCGGAAGGATGCTATCGCCGCAAGCTTTTGCCCGCCACTTCGCGCCTTCATTAAATTGGTGAAGAGATTTGTCATCTTTTCACCAAACAGCAGGGGGTAACTACTCATGACTTCGACGCCATTGCATATGTAAGTATCACCTATGCCGGCTAATATGTTTGCCGCCGCGGTGGTGACGCCCTCCATGCCACTCGCGCAATTACGCGCTACCGTTCGTGCTGGCACTTCTTGTGGGATGCCGGAGCGCAGGGCAATAATCCGCGAAACATTTGCTTGGTCAAAGGGCTGGCCAACACAGCCAGTGATTACTTCGTTAATAGTTTCAGGAGGCAGCCCAGTTTGCGCCAGTAGTTCGCGAGTGGTAATTGCCGCAAGGTGCGCTACGTTTTCTTTAGCGAACGCGCCACCTGCCTTGGCCATCGGAGTACGAATACCCGCCGCGAGGACCAATTTCGGCCCGCCATCAAGTTGTGAGTAAGAAGTCATGCGTTTTTATACTTTACACTGTAAACTTTACACTGTAAACTAAAACCCGTGGCAAAATACAATAATCTCCGTGAACAGATTCTCGAGCAAACTAGGCATTTGCTGGTGGAAAATGGCTACAACCACGTATCTATGCGGAAAGTAGCCAATTTGGTCGGCTGCACACCAACAGCCATCTACCTTTACTTCGAGAACAAGGACGCCTTAATTCACGCGCTAATTGAAGAAGGAATGGATAGTTTGCACCAAAAAATAGAGGAATGCTTGGCTTCTGAGTCAGATTCTGCTGCGCAATTTAAATTAATGTGCCGTTCATTTCTAGAATACGGATTCACTAATCCTGAATATTACATCATCATGTTTCAGTTGCCAACTGACGAAATGGTTCCATTTCCAGCTGAGAAATACCGTCGTGCGCGGCGCAATTTACAGCAATTTGCCGACGTGTTGCACAAGGCTCGCGGCGAACAACAACCACTACTCGATCCCTTAGTAGACGCCACTATGGTGTGGTCGCTACTACATGGGGCTACTTCTCTATACCTGGCACAACGCATTGACACACGTATTTCAAGAGATGTTTTTGTAACGCGTACAGTTGATTGCGCCATGTCAATGCTCGCTCCCATTCAACAATCATCATGAGTATCATTCTTTGCATCACCGCGCTAGGCCTTTACATCACTGGGCTAATTGTCCTCGGGTTTTTTTCAGCCCAATTCCCTTACTGGATTATTTGGACGGCACTTGCCCTCGCATACATGAGTGTGCCAACTTGGCTCTACATTGTACTGGGGTTTCCGGCTTTAGTTTTCTTAGCGCCCGCGTTACGTCAACGCATAGTCACTGCGCCGCTAATGAAAATGATAAAAGCCATGGGCCTTCTGCCGGTTATCTCCAAAACAGAACGCGAAGCTCTCGATGCCGGTACGGTGTGGTATGAAGGAGAATTGTTTTCTGGCAATCCAGACTTCAAGCGCCTGATTGAACAAGAGAAATACCCTGAATTGACGGATAATGAAATATCCTTCTTAGAAGGCCCGACAGCGGAAATCTGTGCGATGACCGATGACTGGCTAGTTTACCAAAAGCGTGATTTGCCTCCGGAAGTATGGTCTTATTTGCGAAAAGAAGGCTTCTTCGGCATGATTATTTCTAAAGAATATGGCGGCTTAGAATTCTCAGCGACAGCAATATCGGCAGTCATTAAAAAGTTAAGTTCACGCAGTATCCCACTTGGCATTACTGCAATGTTGCCAAACTCTCTAGGTCCAGCAGAATTGTTGATGCACTATGGCACCCCAGAGCAAAAGAGGAAATTGCTGCCGCGCTTAGCAGCTGGCAAAGAAATACCATGCTTCGCGTTGACGGAGCCCCATGCGGGCTCTGATGCCGGAAGTATCCGCGCGCGAGGTGAAGTATTCAAAGACGAGAGCGGAGTGTTGAAAATTCGTCTTGACTGGGAAAAACGTTATATCACTTTGGCGTCACGTGCGACATTGATAGGGCTTGCCTTTAAGTTGTTCGACCCAGAAAATCTATTACAGCGCGGCACCGAGCTTGGTATCTGCTGTGGTTTAATTCCAGCCGAGACACCAGGCATTACGACTGGGCGTCAACACGATCCATTAAATGTGCCCTTCTTTAATTGCCCATTTGAAGGCGATAATGTGGTGGTAGGTATCGATATCTTAGTCGGTGGACCAGAGCGAGTCGGTCAAGGCTGGCGCATGCTCATGGAGCAGCTAGCTGCAGGACGCGGCATTATGTTGCCGTCTTCGGCCACGGCTGGAACACAAATGGCGGCACGGGTTGTTGGTGCTTATTCAATGGTGCGTAAACAATTCGGTATGTCTATCGGTAGGTTCGAAGGTATCGAAGAGCCAATGGCACGTATCGGTGGAGCGGCATACACTCTTGAAGCCACCCGTCGTTTCACTTGTGGCGGCCTAGACGGTGGGGCAAAGCCAGCGGTGGCATCTGCAATCGCGAAATACAATTTCACTGAGACTATGCGCGATGTAATCAATGATGCTATGGATATTTGTGGTGGCGCTGGCATCTCACGTGGACCGCGTAACTTACTTGCCCACGCTTACTTTGCGGCCCCCATCTCCATTACAGTTGAAGGAGCAAACATCTTAACCCGGACCTTGATGGTCTTTGGTCAAGGTGCCATTCGCTGCCATCCATTTGCCGAGAATGAGATCACAGCGTTAGAAAATGGTGACGTCAAACACTTTGACTTTGCATTTTTTGGTCATATTCGGCACATCATCACCAATATGAGCCGTTCGTTAGTGATGAACCTAACTCGTGGTTACGCAGCTGCAGTGCCATTCGAAGGTCGGCTACGTCGCGATTACCAAAGAGTATCCTGGGCATCATCACGTTTTGCCATTCTGGCTGATGTGGCGATGATCTCATATGGTGGCGACCTTAAGCGCAAAGAGATGCTAACCGGTCGCTTCAGTGACGCCTTCTCGGGGATGTACATTGCCAGTGCTTTGCTGCGTCGCTTCGAGGCGGAAGGGCGCAACAAAGAAGATTACGCGCTTTATCGTTGGTCGATGGAGAATGCCTTGCACAACATCCAAAAGGCCTTTGATGGGTTATACGCAAACTTTGATGTGCCAATAGTAGGCACCTTTCTCCGCGGGCCTATAGGTTTCTTCGCGCGCATTAATGGATTAAGTAGAGGACCAAGTGATAAGATGACCCAGCGCGTTGCGCGCATCTTGCAACAGCAAGGCAATCAGCGCGATCGTTTGACGGAGGGTATTTACATGCCGATTAATGAAAATGATTCCTTCGCAAAATTAGAAACGGCATACCGGGCATCTTTGGCAGCTGACAAAGTTGCAGCGCGCATTAAAGAGGCCATTCGCAAAGGTGAGTTGCCGCGACGCGCCCCAATTTCTTTGCTTGATGAAGCATTGGAAAAAGGTACCATTAACGAAAATGATGTCGCCATCGTTACGCGAGCAGAAGAACTGCGCACGGATGCGATTACTGTAGATTCGTTTTCTGAACCCGAATACCTTGGAACAGCCCTTGATGGCGGTTGGTAAATGCTAGAAAAACCCCGCTTTCCCGCTTTCTTTCCTCATCCATTATTGCGTGATCAACACGCTATGACGATAGGGGGGTCGATGTTGCCGCGTCCCTCCGGGCCGTTCGACAGCATCTCCGAAAAGAAGTGGCTCGCTGTTGATAGCGAGACTTCTATTTTATTGGAGCTTAATGTGCAGCCAGACCGTGTGAAGCCAGTATTGGTGATGGTGCATGGCTTGTCAGGATCCTCGCAATCGCCTTATATGTTAGGCGTTGCACAAAAAGCTTTTTTACAGGGCTGGAGCGTAATACGTATCAATATTAGAAATTGTGGAGGCAGTGAAAAACGTACACCGACTTTGTATCATGCGGCGCTGACTGATGATGTCGAAGCGGCATTCGATTATATTGCTAAAGAATTTCCGCTGGCGCCAATTGCATTGGCGGGGTATTCACTTGGTGGTTCTATTATCACGCACACGGTTGCCAAGTGGGGCAATCAGTTTCCGCCCAACTTAAAAGCGATGGTTTGCGTATCGACACCGTTTAATTTAGTGAGCACTTCGCGCACGATGCATAAGGGTTTTATGAATCGTATGTATATGAAAAAGTTCTTACTCGGATTCGTTAAATCTATGAAAAGCAAAGCCGCCGAATATCCAGAGTTATATCCGCAAGACGCTGGCTATGGCTACGAAGATTTTTATTCCTTTGACAAACAATGGACGGCCCCATCATTCGGCTTTGATAGCGCGAGTGACTATTACGACCGCGCTTCGGCCTTGCATGTTATTCCTAAAATAGAAATACCGACGCTGATTATTCACTCCGAAGATGACCCGCTAGTACCTTATTGCGAGCCGACGCGCGAGGCCGTTGAGAACAATCCCAATCTACGACTGTTGTTGTCTAAACACGGCGGACATTGTGGTTTTTTTGGAGCACAGGCTGCTACTAGCTTGACCTGGGCCGATGCTGACCGCTGGTGGGCAGAAAACAGGGTGATTGAGTATTGCGCTTTTCGCTTTGAAAAAGCGCAAAATATTCAATAAATAGGCGCAATTAGGCGATAATGGAGTGCCTTTAATGAGTACCTCACTAACATCTTTCGATTTTACGAGACAAATGCACGCCGCCGCAGTTGGCGAGCGTAATGTTGATGGTGTCTCGTTTGGCGTGCAGCTTGCTGATGACGGCTGGTCTCCGGATAGAATTCAAGATGTCCAGGCGGAGGTTATCAAAGAATTGCGCGCAGAACACGGCAACCCGCTGCCTGAAAAAATGCGCCTTGCTGTGCAAACATTTCTGAACACCACCTTTGCAGGGTTTTCACACCACCTTTTGTCTGATAAAGAGGACGGTAGTAAGGCGACTTCCTTCGACAGTAATTCGTTATTCAAATCATTCTCTAAACTGGGTAACTGGAGTTGGAATATTCATGGCGAAGAGTTCTATGGCGATACCTCCTTTCAAGAGATGCACAGTGCTGGAAGCACTGTCGTGATAAAGAGTCGTGATGAGATGCTTGGCCGAGTGCATCCCGAAGATGTCGCGAAAATAATAAACGCGACTTCAGAGCTGGTGGCGAGCGAGACACCATTGGACATTGAATACCGAGTCATGTTATCCAAGGGTAAATTTCAACACCTTAATATGCAGGCTGAAGTGGCGCATGACCCCTCTGGATTACCCAGCCGCATTGTCGGAATATGTCGCGATGCAACAGATACGGTTCGCCTTAGAACTCAACTCGAAGGCCTGACTCGGCTCGATCCTCTTACCGGAGTTCTAAACCGCCGAGGCTTACGCCGCTCGATTGAGCAAGAAGTAGAGCGCC
>CAXGOF010000041.1:0-10867 GCA_964011335.1 uncultured bacterium | reverse complement strand
ACTGGCAACACAAAGCGATCGCGCGTCACACCAGCTGTTGAATCAACAATCGCCCGTCGCTCGCCGACCACGCGATTAAACAGCGAAGATTTGCCCACATTAGGGCGCCCGATAATGGCCACTAAAGGCTTTTTGTTTTTAGGAGTGATCATTACCTTGCGTTAAGGAGTGGGTGCATCTGGGGAAGAACACGAACATTTAGCTGACGGGCAATCCCCATTGTTAACCATTTTAACATCTGTTCGCTTGATGGAGGATCTGGCGACAAAGGCACTTTAGTGAGTGGCTGCAAATAGATATGAGTTGCTGCCGCCGTTTTCGCAACGAAATCATACATTTCAGTTACTTCAACAGCCGTCGTTTGACTACTTAACACCATTTTAAGCTGCACAACCAAATTCTGCTGCGCTACAACTTCAAGGCACTGCTGATGCTCAGCAAACAAATCGCCGATCATCAGAGATGGGGTTTTCCAGTCGAGCGATATCACATCAAATTCAGAAGCAACCTCAGCGAACGCTACAGCATCGCTCCCGGAAGTTTCTAGCATGACGTCACCTGGCCAAAGCTTTGCAATTTGAACGGCAAAAGCTCCCTGCTCAAGCACTTCACCGCCAGTCAATGACAAACAAACTTGGTCGGCGCTTACAGGGTGGTCAGCAAGTAACCCCGCAAGAAGGTCAACGACACTCTCTGCTGAGATAGGGTTATCTATAAGCGACGTGCCATTTGCAGAATGACATTCAAACTGCTCGCGCTTATTCCATGAGCGCGGAGTATCACAATAAACACAACGCAGGGGGCATCCGCCGAAACGGCAAAATAAATGTGGAAGGCCTAGGTCCCCGCCTTCGCCCTGGATACTAAAAAAAATTTCGTCGAGATGGCCTTTTAACATAATCCTCTCGACGCTATTAAATTAGGAGAAACTCAAAAAAAGCTTGGTAGCTTAAACGAATTCAGCATCAGCATCACGCTGCGCTGAGGCGGCTTCTGCTTCGATGGCAGCTTCTGCTTCGCGAGCCAACTTTGCTGCTTCTTTAAGCTGCTTCTTAGAAACTACTTTAAAGGCGGTGCGGACCTTACGCACGCCTATCGGGTTTTCACCCTCTACGTAATCTCCGCTTTCGCCTAAAATCTCTAGGCGCTCACGACGAGTGTACACAGAGCGAGCGGTAGACAAACCGCTACCAAGGTTTAGTGACTTATGAATGGACATCGTTTTAGTTCTTTGGGAGTAGCTTGATACGCGCGTTGCTGAATGGATTCGCGCCACCAAGGCCATCTAAGGTTAATGCTTGCACGTTTGCAAGAGTCTCGCTGAGAGCTGCTTCAGACGGCTGATTGCCGATGAAAAGCTTATAACGTGACTTTTCTGAGCCGCCACCTATCTCTGCAAGGGTCACATTATAGCCCTGACTCTTGAGTTCTGTGCCCAACTTTCTGGCAAGCTCGAAATCTTCTGAATCGAACTCACGAGCTACCACACAATAGCGGTAGTTATCGACATCTGAAACATCGCCGGCAAACTTATATGAAATGAAGAAGACAACAATAGCAGAAAAGATCAACAGAACAACTTTAGCGCTTATTTTAGGTCTAATAGCAGCGCTTGAAGACACTACATCTATCCTCTGCTGTGAATCAGAGCCCTCCGTAGAGCTTTCACGCGTCTCATTGTCGCGTAAAATATCCAGTAAATGTCGTTTTTTGGGTACCATTTATTATGTTTATGCATAATAACGAGATTAAGATACAATCGCAAGAATAATGACCGATTCCGTCCCCAATGTTGCTACTGCTGCTGCTCACTGCCTTTTAAGTGACTTGACTGAAGCTGGGCTTAATTTGGCGCCACAATCATTGGCTGATACGGTTATAGAGAGTACTGGCAGAACTGAGACCGTAACAATCATGTTTTTGGGCGCCGAAAACAGCCCTGAGGCGAGCGCTCTTCTAATCGCCATTGCTGATAAGGGCCTAAACGTCCCTAAAGACTTTATACACATAAACTTACTGAAGAAGGATGCGCAAACCATTGAATCTACGCTCGGCACATACGCCCCGCAAATCATCATCGTTCTTGGCATCGAAAACGGCATGCAACTCTTCCCTAACCACGGCTCTCGCAATGAGATACCCCGTGGACAGCTCCTGTATTCGAGCTATTGCAGCAATCCGGTCCTGGTAACCGAATCCCTCAAAAACATGTTGTCCGACGCTGATTCAAAGAAATCTTGCTGGAAAGACTTGCAGGCGGCTAAAGAAATTCTAAATAATTCGAATTAGTGAGCATCTTTCCTTTGACGCATGAGGGCGCGTCGGCATAATCTTTAATCCTTAGCGGCCGGTGTAACCGTAGCCATTCCATAAACTTGCAATTCATCCAAATGCATCACAGCAGAAACTATCTGTTACTAACATTACTGACCTTAAGCGCATGCTCAAGCTCAGAACCAACTTACTCCACCGACGGCAGCAGCGAGGCGCGACAGACTGATTCTGAATCCCAGGATACAGGCCAAAAAGTAAGCGACGCTATGACTGTTCGCGCGCAGAAAAATGCCTTAATGGCTAGTAACCGTGTTGCGTTAGGCGACGACGCATTCGAGCGTGGTGATTTTCAAGGAGCCGCTACTCACTACGCTGCAGCATCACTACTCGACCCAAGCAACGTTCAAGCACGCGACGGTTCACGCCGTTCACAAGCTGCACTAGCTGGTAATGGTTACGACATCGATTCAGCTGAAAACGTTTTGCAAACCGCGCAAGCGCGCGCTACTGCAAATCGCATTCGTATCGAAGGTATTGTTCGCGATGGCGATAGAGCGTTGTCTCAAGGTCAATACTCAAAGGCAGCCGAGCACTACTTAATTGCCAAGCAAGCTGTTGATTACAACCCTAACCTAGCTATCGGTGCTTTAGATGCAAAGATCGTCCATTCGAAATACGAGCAGGCTGTTAGTGCCCGTAACAACTTCGAATCCGCCGAACGCGAGAACATGGCCGGGGAAGCTGCAGCCGAAGCCGCGTCGCTCAAAGCTGATCGTGTAAACTACCGCGCTAATTTAATTGCCACACACCTGTCTGACGCCAACGAACACTTCTTGAATGGCTTTCCAGAAAAGACAGTTGCTACTTTGGATACACTACTACGAATTGATCCGGGGAATGCGAACGCTATTGGCCTGCGAGCAATTGCGCTTGAGACTGTTCATCAAAATCGGTCAGCAAGAACTTCATCACAATTTCGCGAACAATGGCAACGTACGTTTGAAGACCTGCGCCATATCGCTGTGCCAGCTGCCTCGAACTTCTCCTTCGATGTAGATTACTATAACGAAGTGGTGGCAAAGCGCAGTTCGCTAGATACCACAGGGGATGTCAAGAAAGTAGATGCGACTACTCTGGGAATCAACGAGAAGCTTAGCAGCACGATGATTACCCCGTCTTTTGACAACTCGCTTGAAGAGATTGTACCTAACCTGAGTGCCTTTTCCGGAGTCAACTTCTTCATCACGCGCGCGGTTCAAGATGACATTGATGAAGACTTGAAAATGATTAGCATCAACTTCAAAAACCCACTACCTATTAGCACCGTTCTTCGCATCATGGAAGACGTCATGCTGCGCCAGGTTAAGTTTGTTGTGCGCAATGGTGCTGTTTATGTTGTGACATCCGACGAGGCTGACACTGAATCCGTCACGCGTCAGTACGAAGTCCGTGACATCGTTAACACAATTAAGGACTTTCCGCTACCTGACTACAATCTAGCTCCTTCAGGTGGTATCGAGCCAAGTGAAGAAGAACTGCCCGAATCCGAGGCTACCGTTCTTTCTGCGGACGACCTGCAGACTACTATCGAAGAAAGCATCGAGCCCGATTCGTGGGATGGCGAGCTACACTCCCTCAGCATCGAAAACGGCACGCTTATCGCGCACCACCGCCCAGAAGTTCTGGATGAAATCGCGCAAATGCTAGAAGACCTTCGCGAGCCAGCCAATATCATGGTTGACATCAAGGTTCGATTCCTGCTTGTGGAAGATTCGTTCCTCGAAGACGTTGGCGTTGATTTCCGTGGCTTAGGCGACGATGCTACATCGGGAGTTCCCGGCGATTCTGGTGACATCAACAATGTCTTCAATGACTTCGGCGACTCCACGAACTATGGTTCTCCTGGTGCACCAGGCGTTTTGGGTACTGGCCAAGATGTTGGCGCTGCGTACTCTGAATCAGGTCAAGACTTGCTCATCATCTCACGCACCGAGCAACTTTACGACAGCCAGCTCAGCTATGGTGATGACAACTTCGAAGCTTCTGGTGGTTTTGCGATGCAGTACGCGTGGCTAGACGACACCGAGCTACAAATGATTTTACGAGCCGTTAAAAAATCTAAGCGCTCGGAATTGGTCATCGAACCTAGTTTGATGGTTCACAATACTGCACGTGCTAACTTAGTTGTCGCCAACCAGGTTTCTTACATCTCAGACTTCGATGTTGAGATCGCATCATCTGCTTCTATCGCAGACCCAATTGTTTCAGTGGCAAACGACGGTGTCTTCCTTGACGTCCGTCCTGTTGTTACTGCTGATCGTCGCTTCGTATGGATTGATGTTCGCCCTACAGTTGCCAAGCTAAAGCGCCCTATCGCCACCTTGCAAACATCACTAGGCACGGGTTCGCCTGTCAATCTAATGTTGCCCGAGCTAGAACTGCAAAAAGTTCGTACTCGCGCATTAGTGCCAGACGGTGGAACTCTCCTGCTAGGCGGGATGAAGACCGTTAAAGAAAAGAGCTTGGAATCCGGCATCCCGTTCCTTAGCGACATTCCTATTCTCTCGTTCTTTTTCTCTCGCAAAGGGTCGTATGAAACTTACCAGAAGTTGCTGATTCTACTTACAGCTAAAATCATTCTTCCAGAAGAGCACGAGCCTACCCCGGTTCCCACCCGCCTGTAAGAAAATATGAAACTGTGCTGCCGGAGACGACTATACGTCTCCGGCTTTTTCAAAGCCCCCGAAAAATAATTCTGCACTAAATGATTACAGGAATTACCCTCTGCCTCATGTTCTCCTTGCCTCAGCAAGGCGGCTCCGACCTACTAGCATCCAAGAATGCCGATGCTGCTCGAGCTATCACGGCCGAGTTTGGTCTCGACTACTGGTCTGGGAAGTTGGTAGAACGTTCTCTTGCGTCTGCGACCTCTGCAGATGGCAAATCTGATTTGTTGCTAGCGCGCTGCGATGTCCTGCGCATGGTTGCTGGTCGAAAACTAGATGAGCTAGAACGTCTATTCTCGCTAGGCGAAGCAGGTGAAGCTTACTCCGCTTATCTCGAGAGCGGCCCTAGTTCGTCACGTGCTACTAAAGCACAATCTAATCTTGGTACTTTGGCCTTTGTTTATGGCCAGACTTTAAGCCAGCTTATCAATAGCGGCGGCATTAGCAGTGGCGATTTAGTCAAAGCAAGCGAGCAGGCCGAGGGCATATTTAAAGCGGCATTGTCCGGCATGAACTCTGTCATTTCGTGGTGGGAGAACCTGTCGGACGACGATCCGGAGAAAGCGAGCACCGAATATACCGACTATCTGCCGTCGGTCTATAATCGCGCGCTCGTCTACCGCTATTGGTCAGAGCTATATGAGGCGGACTCGCTCGACCGTGGTCAAAAGGCCGAAAAGGCCATTGACCTACTTTCGGAATTTGCTTTGGGCGCACCCTTCTTGCCGCAGCAACGTGCCTACTCTGCCCTTGCCGACTGCTTTGCGGTTATTGGTGAATACGAAGACGCTGCCGATTACTACATGTACGTAACTGAGCAAGTCACCGACCTTATAGATCAAGAGGGTAACAATCTCGGACTAAGTTACATTGCGCAACTTCAAGACGCTAGCCAAGAGTCCATGCTTGGTATGGCGAAAATGTACCAACGCAGCAACGACACCGTCAGCTTTTGGAACACCTATAACAACTTTGAGTCCTGGGTAGCTAGCAACGAAGTGACTGTTAGCCGTATGGGCTCGACTCTGCGCCTATCTGCTGCTACGCAGATGGTTGCTGAAGGGCGCTCGGCTGAAGCTATCGACCTGGCTTCTGCTGTTGCGACAGCGAACGAACGCAATGTGCTACGACTGCAAGCTAACTCGGTTATGGGTCGCGCTATTTCATTAGCTCCCGCCGATGCCGATATCTCTCTTGATATTCTTTACAGTTCTGCTGAGGGTGCTTACTTTCAAAAGCGCTTCGCGGATGCGGTCGATGGCTTTCGCTTATTGGTTCCGCGGCTAGACGCATTGAGCGGCGAAATCGGGCCAAAAGCATACTACTACCTGGGTCTGTCCTGGTCAAAACAGAACGAGGCGCTGTTGGCAATGGTCGCTCACCAAGTGGGTTACCAGAGCTACCCTGACCACGAAGAGTACGCTCTTAAGAATGCTAGCAAGTGGCAGAAAGCAGCTGAGAAACTCTCGATAGGCAATCCAAACGACGAGATTCTTCGAGAATTCAGCGGCGAGGCAACTGTGGCCGTGCAAGTTTTGGGCGGAGGCGGAGACAACCTTGAATGGAATCAGGCGCAGCAATTACTCAAGCTAGCAAAGGCGTCCGCACGTGCCGCTGATGGCACCGAATCGGGAAGTACCGAATCACGAAAAGCAGCGGCGGCCTACCAACGGGCTATTGAATCGCTAGCTGAGATACCTAGTGATAACGATTACTACGAACGGGCCCTTGTTGCTATTGGTATTGCCGAGTACGACGCGAGTGAATTTGACGCAACCGCTTCAGCGCGCTCAACAGCAATCCTCAGCAACTATGTGAACAACTACATTACTGACAAGGCTAATACTCCGCAGGATCCTTTGCAGCGCAAGGTTCGCAAAGACAAAGAACCAGAAGCTGTGTTCTATCTTGGCTTGGCGCAGCGCCGGGATAACAATAGTATTGGTGTGCTAAGTAGCTTCGAGAATTTCCTCGAGCGCTACCCTTCTCAGCCGTCACTCGCTTTCGCGACGATGACCTACCGCATCGAAGCATTCATACTGCTAAACGACATTGATAGCGCTATAGCCGAATACGAGTCTATGCATGAGATTGGCGCGAGTAGCGATCGCATTTCCATCGGCTCCTACTACATCTATAGGTACTACAACGAGCTTTCTTCTGCCGCTAACACCTTAGAGCAGCAGTCGCCTATCTTGATGCAAGAGGTGAAGTACCTTCACGATTTCAATAGTAACTCTAGAGCACCGCGTTGGCAAAACTTGATTGGCGAAGCTGATCTCTTGAGCAGGACGGGTAACCATGTAGGTGCGAGCAAGATGTACGAGCTGGTTTTAAACGAGCATGCGTCTGCGAGTGATTTTACCGATGCTTTCCGCTTTAAAGCGGAGATAGGATATGTTGACGCCATGCTAGAGCAAGGTCAAATCGGCCGCGCTGTAGGAATTATTGACTCGCTGCTTGAATCGCGCCCTAAAAATCTTCAGGTCAAAACGGCGGCCGTAAAGGTGAAAGCCGGCTTTTTGCTTTATGACCCGAGCAAGACTCGGCTACGAGATCAAATACGTGTTATTCCTGGCGAACTTTCACCAGAAGCGCTTGTCACAGCTTCAGAAATTGCGGAAAGTATTGTCAAGATTGCGGAGTTCCAAGCGAATGACTTCGTGGCTGTCGACCCCGAAAACTCAGGCAACAAGTACTACTACCCGGCATGGTGGGAAGCACAGGCCACTCAAGCTTTTGTGCTGTACCAACGCCATCGAACTAACCCTGCCGACATGGGCAAGCACATTACATTCGTTAGGGCGCTTAGCCTACAGGCACCAAACTTAGGCAAAAACGTTGCCGGACCTGGCGTCGCTGCTTCTCTAAAATGGATTTTAGACCAGAAATAACACCATGATCTTAACCACGATATCATTAGTCCTTTTTGCTGCTCAATCGCGAGTTGACTTGCTTGATGGCTCAAAAGTTTTTGGCGAGATCTCCGACATCAACTTAAACACCGTAACTATCGTTGTTGATGGCTCAGAAGATGCAACCGTCATAGCCAATGAGAGCATTCTCGAAGTTGTTCCTGCCGCGACTGCATTAATGCGTCAAGCACAGGTCTCGCTTGACGGCCTTGACTTCATGAACGCTAGCAATGCTTTTGCCGAAGCTGCCTCTAAATCCGAAGTTGGTTATATGAAAAGCTTTGCCGGGCTACGCAATGCCGAAACTTTAATGTCTTGGGCTACGATTGACCCCGAACAATACGGTGCCGCTATGGCCTTACTCAATACTTGGGTAAGCGAAAATCCTCGCTCATTCTGGTTGCCGCGTGCACAAATGTCATTGGCGCGTGCCTTGGCAAATACGGGTGACATTGACGGTGCTGCTTCAATGATGGAGGAGCTATCCAATCTAGCTTTCGCCGAAAGCCTGGCTCGCCACATCGAACTTCAAGCGAATGTTATTCGCTGTGAAGCTTTTTTAATTGGCGGACAAGCCCAGTCCGCGCAAAGTCGCCTTAGTTCTCTCCGAGACACTTTAGGTGGTATGATTCGTAATGCTGAGACCCCACCGGCTCTCCTAAGCAAGGCGCGTGGCCTCCACTCGCAGGTGCAAATCCTAAATGGACAAGCTATTCAAGCTATCGAGGGAGTGAATGCCTCTCAAGCCTACTGGAAAGAGCTAGCCGATGGCGAATCAACGGCGCCTGTCGTGCGATCAGCTGCTTGGCTAGGCCTTGCGGAGGCTGCTATCGAAGCCGATGAGCTACGTTCGGCACAGCTACAGTTGGCAAAAATTGTTGCAGTCATGCCAGCTTCACCGAATGTCACGCCACAAGCTCTGTATAAACTAGCTATTGTGAGCGCCAAACTCGAAGATACGACGTCTTCACAATCAGCCGCCATGCGCCTGACAACAAATTACCCTAACTCAACCTGGGCAATAAAAGCCAACTCTGAAGGTCTATAAACCTCCTGAGATTGCTAGAATCGACACTTCAAACTGCGGCGACTCTCCCGTAAAAAAACAAACTACCATCATGTCAAAAGTTCGTAACTTCATCCCAGCACTAGCTGGCGTACTACTAACCGCACCTCAACTGCTTGCAGCAGAGGAAGGCGGTGCATCCATTATCGACGGCATCAAGAATGCCGGTGCAATTGGTGCCTTCATTATTCTTATGTCTGTCGTCGCCATGGCCTTGGTCATCGAGCACTTCATGACCATCAAGCGCGAGAAGTTAGCCCCAACAGAACTTTTCGAAGAGGTTGAAGAATTGCTAAACGACAACAACCATGCAGAAGCGAAAGAGCTATGCGAAGCTGAACCTTGCTACCTGACCAATGTAGTTCGCGAAGGCATCATGAAGATTGGGCATCCTTTCGCTACTATAGAGAAGCACCTCGAGGAGAAAAACGAAGAAGAAAACCTTAAGCTTCAGCAAAAAGTTGGCTGGCTAAGCCTTATTGCTGGTCTAGGCCCCATGATGGGTCTGTTCGGTACGGTGTGGGGAATGGTTGGCGCTTTCGCCAAGATTAGTTCTGCTGGTGCTGGTGGTGTAAACCCTGCCGACTTCGCGGGTACTATTTCATTGGCTCTGATGACAACAGTGCTGGGCCTTGTTGTGGCGATTCCTACAACAGCCTTCTATGCTTTCTTTCGCAACAAAGTTCAAATGATGGAGCTAGAGATTGGCACCATGGTTGAAGACTTGTTCGAGAGATTCCGTAGTGAGAATAAGTAGCAGCAATGTCGAAGACAAAAAAAGAAGCAGAAGAGATCGAAATCGACATGACGCCGATGATCGACATGACATTCTTGTTGATTATTTTCTTCATCTTAGTGAACGACATGTCTAAAAAAGATCTCGAAGAGCTCAAGCTTCCGATTGCAATGGAAGCTGGGCACGACGAGCCTCCAGAGCGCCGTCAGATACTTAACGTTCGTTGGTTCCCTGCTGGCGGTGTCCCTGTTAGTATCGTTAAGCAATATCGCGAAACTCTGGGAGTCGATATCCCTGACAATCAAGAATGGTCAGACATCGTTTGGCGTGGGCAAATTCTGTACTTTCCGAACATCGATACAGGTGGGCGCACCGACCCTATCCGTCGTGGCCGCCCAGACTACTACTGGAAGCTTGCGGAAACAATGGAGCTCGTATGGGTTCCTGAGTTTGAACGGGTCATGGACGAGAAGCTTGGCAAAGAGCTGCCTGACGATCCGATTCTTCTACGTGCTGACCGCAATACACCGTTCAAGTACCTGCAAAAGATCATGGAAGTTTGCACACGCGATGGCATTCTTATCTGGAAAGTACAACTGGCAGCCTCTGAAGACCCGAATGTCGTAAAGGCACGCGAAGCGGCAAGAGGTAACTAATCATGAGCCGTAAAAAGAAAAAATTCAAAGAAGTTAAGACTGACATGACGCCGATGATCGACGTGACGTTTTTGTTGCTTATTTTCTTCATTGTTACGCTCAAGTTTAAAATCTTAGAAGGCCGCCTCGATGCTGCCCTGCCTAAAGATCGTGGCACGTCCACCTCTGAGGCTGAGGAGATTGACAAGATTGACATTTTGATAAAGGTTGCAGAACCAGGGGAGCTCATTGATGAAAAAGGCACCAAAGGCCTCCTTCTTTATGAAGGGCGCGAGATAAAAGTACAAATCGGTGAGCAGAAGTTCCGCTACAACCCCTTCGCCATAACTAACCCTGAAGACCCCATACCAGAGTTAACTACGTTTTTACAAACACTGCTAGACAGCCCTGAATACAGCATTGACGAGACCCCTGTCTCTCTCGATGCCAGAAAGGGTGTTGTATATGGTGACATCGTAGTGCTGCTTGATGTCGTTATTCGCGAAAAGTTTCAG
>CAXGOF010000040.1:0-10962 GCA_964011335.1 uncultured bacterium | reverse complement strand
CACCGCAAAACGGGCTTCCAAATCGCTGACATGGCGCCAACTATGATGCACCTACTCGGTCTCGAAGTAGACGATCACATGGACGGCAAAGTTATGCTTGACTGTTTCGAAGATGAATACAGCCAAAATAATCCGGTCGCGATTCGCGAAGGAGCTGTGACTTTAAGTCCGCGTTCTTTTGAGGGTAATGCAGGCGATGACGACGAGAAATTGCTTGAGACGATGCGCGCCTTAGGCTACATGGAGTAACCATGCAGTGGCCACGCTTCATGCGGCGTCCGTTGAACCTAATATCGGTACCAACTATCGTGGAAGTGTTGCCTCTTTCGAAACCAGGATTTGCTTTTGGTGACCCGCGTCAAGATGTGGCATCGCTAGAGATTAATTACGGTAAAGGTTTGTTGCCGTTTAACGCGCAAAGTAAATCGTTCATCGCACCATTCCCGTGCCAAGGTGAAGATGCTCAGTTGCTGCTCGAACGCCTTGACGATTTGCCGAGCAAAATGATGGTGGCCCTGTACGAATCAAAAACCCCGCTGTGGCCTAACTTTTTGATTCATCACAGCGGCGGCGACGGCTTGAACTTGCAAGGAGTGCGCAGTTGCATGCGCCACAAAGGGCAAGGATTCTCCGAGGCGTGGTGCGTGCTCCCGGCCAAAAAAATGGCGCGCTTGCTGCGCGCGCAAAAAGTGTCTAAATCTTTGTTCCTAGCACCTGCTTGGGAAAACAAACGTTTTCTAGGTACTGCTTTGGATTATCAACGTACCTTATCGCTACTTGAGAACACTCAGCCTTTAGTCGATGCTGAGCGCATTACTGTAGTCATGCCTCATTACGACGATGAGGTGTTGCAATGCGGTGGAACAATGCTACGGGCCTTAGCCGCCAACGCTACCTTGCAGGTCATTTGGTTGTCAGACGGCAGTCGCGGAGTATCCAGTGTTAGCCATCAAAAGTCATCAGAAATTAGACGTGCCGAAGCTGAAGCAGCGATGGCTGAGTTAGGTGTAAAAAACATGCATCACTTGGATGGCGTCGAAACAAAATTGGCTGCCGATGATACGATTTGCCAACAACTCAACCATTTGTTGTCGGAATTTCGCCCACAGCGAGTGCACAGTGTGTGGTGGGCTGACAATCATGTGGATCATTACGAAGCGAATCTTATTTTGGAACGCGCCTGGCCGCACGATTTAGATGCGACCATTGCTGCTAGTGGTTTGTGGCAAGTAATGCCGCTACGCACTGTTGTTGAGTTGACCGACGAGCAGCAGGCGCAAAAAATTAAGTCGTTGGAGTGCTACCAATCACAAATTGACGCAGTTGATTACGCGCGCTTGTCCCAGCACCTTGATGCCTATTATGCCCATCAAAGCGATGCTAACTATGCCGAAAACTTCTGGCATGTGTCGGCGCAACAATACTTTTCTGCACTGCAAAACACGCAGGTAAAAACGCGTCGCTGGTTTGGTTAGTTAGTTCCCAATAATGACTTCGGCAGCTTGTGGCGATTTTGAAATGACACTTACGCCAAAGTTGAGGGACCGCAAAGTGTCGGACACCAAGTCGAGCTTGGCAGCGTATTCAGCCGAAGACGATTTGACAACGTACACAATGTCGCCAGTTTGTACGTATGTCGGCGCTGCTGAGCGCATATTGACGTCGGTTGGCGCAAACAGTCCATCGAGACTGTAGTGGCGAACATTCATCACGCCATCGACGCGACGCGCGATGAGGACACCCGCAGTATCTCCATCGCTTGTCAGGCCGCCTGCCATCGCAATGACATCAAGAATAGTAGTGTTTGGCGTGGTAAGCGAGATGACCGATTTGCTGTTAACTTCACCTAGAACGGTAACCTTGCGGCTGGGGTAGAATTCGACTGAGAGGGCTAGCACAGGGTCGACAAAATAGTCAGCGTAGGCAACCAGGAGCTTATCTTCGAATTGCTCTCGAGTTAGGCCATTTGCCTGTAGGCGCCCCACCATAGGGAACAATACATTTCCGTCGCTGCGTACCGCGTAGGTGCGTGATAGTTCGGCTTCTTTCCAGAAGTCAATGCTAAGCTTATCTTCAGGGCCTATAAAAAATTGGCCATTGGCAATTTCTGCTTCGTAGTCGAGTGGCAGCAATGCCGGGTTTACACCTAGGTCAGGGCCCTCGGTATAGGGCGAAACACTGCAAGAGCCAAATGTGGCACAGGTAATGATGAGCGTAGAGGGTAGTGTGAAACGCATAGGGATAGTGTATTCTAGTAGCCCTAGGCTTTCTAGCCATAATCACATGACCAAACTTGCCATAATAGGAATAGACGGCGCGACTTACGAAATCATCCACCCAATGATTGAGGCTGGAGAATTACCTAATATCGCTAAGATATTAGCCGAAGGGGTTTCGGGAGCGCTCGAGTCAGAGAAGCCGCCCATGACCCCACCGGCATGGACATCGATGTTCACGGGTTTAAATCCAGGCAAGCATGGTGTTTTTCACTTTATCGGGCGTGATTTAGGCAGTTATCAGCACAGCCTCAAGAATAGTGGAAGCTATATCGGCAAGGACATCATGTCTTTGCTTAGTAAGCGTGGTTTGAGTGTAGGTTCCTTATCAGTGCCTATGACTTATCCACCTTTTGAAGTGCACGATGGTTACATGGTTTCAGGTATTCCAATGCCTTTGACTGGCGACTCTATAGCCTGGCCACCAGACGTTTGCGATGATATGCATCGAATCCTTGGTGCGGGCTATATCGCCGATGTCGAATACAGTAAATACGACGGCGATACCGAGACTTCCAAAGATGATCTCAGCCTGTATTCCGAGTTGCGTGACGAGTTGTTTCGTCTCGAAGAACAGCGTCTGGCGATCCAAACTAACTTTTTGCGTGAGCGGCCGACCGACTTCTACTTCACTGTCATTTCGGTGACCGACCGTTGCCAGCACTATTTCTGGAAATTCCAGGACCCGAATCATGCCGGTTACACTGAAGAGGGAGCCAAACTTTATGGTGAAGTGATTAAAGACTCCTACCGCCTGGCGGATAAATTCGTAGGTGAAGCGCGTGCCATCATCGGCGACGAAACACCTATTGCCTTGGTTAGCGATCATGGTTTTGGCCCGCAGTACCACGACTTTCACATTAATACTTGGCTCGAGCAGCAGGGCTATTTGGTCCGAAAGCAGGTTCCTTACTTGAAGTGGGGCAAGCTACATCTTGGCGGCGTTCTTCATCGTCTCGGACTTGGCTTCGTTGAGAAAATCATCGGTCCGTTAGGCAAAATTCCGATTTACCGTCCAAGGATGAAAAAGAAAGCCGACGCTAGCGACATTGATTGGTCGCAGACTAAGGCATTTGCTGCCTTGCATGGCATTTGTGTTAATTTGCAAAACCGCGAGCCTGAGGGCATTGTTTCGGATGATGATTATGCATCAACAATCGATGAGATTATTATCAAACTTCGCGATATCAAAATGCCCGATGGCAGTGTAGCTTGCGACGGAATCTTTAAGAAAGAAGAGATCTATTCGGGGCCACGCACTACAGAAGCTCCCGATTTGCAGTTCCAGATGGCAGGATTAAGCTGTATCACTAAGGAATGCTGGGGTGAAAGCGAGTTATTTGCTTTGCGTAAAAACGCGCCGATTTCTGGGCAACACCGGTTCAATGGCATTTTCGCGATTTCAAAGCCTGGCGTCGAAGCGGGTAAAGTGATTGAAGGTATGCATATTCAAGACACGGCTCCGACTTTACTTTACGCAATTGAACAAGCCGTCCCGGCATGGATGGACGGCAATATTCGTGGCGATATCTATGCTGAGCCACCTGAGCCTAAATGGGATCGTTCGCCAGAGCCACAGTCTGATTTGCCGGCATCCTCTGACACCGACGATGCTCAATCGCAATCGATTGAAGATTCGCTGCGCGGCCTAGGCTACTTACAATAAACGTTAATGAAGTCTCTACTCTCACTGATAATTCTTTTTTACTGCAGTGGCAATGTTAGTGCTCAACAAGCAGATTTCTCGGTTCAATTTGATGGGGCGCAGCAGCCTATTCCTCCTGGGTTGGTTTACGGACTGAATGATTTAAAGCACACTTCTCAAGGCGTATGGGACGCTTGGTCTCAAGGCGTAAAACCAGAGGGTGGCGTAGTCCGCCTTTGGGCTAAACGTCACCTGGGTAAGTTCGGCAAACAACACATTGATGCTGCGCGGCGTGCTCGGCAGGCAGGTCTTGATGTAATGCTAACCGTGGTTGGTGTCACTGGTGATACATATAGAAAAGATTCTACTGATGCAATGAAGCGTCCTTCTGATGCTAGCAAGTGGGCTCAGGACTTGGCACAAAACGTGCGCGAGATGATTAAGGCTGGCATTAATGTGCGTTATATAGAAATCTGGAACGAACCAGACATGCCCCGTCAGTGGGGTGGTACTGAAGAGCAATTCGCTGAATTCTTCGCGGTATGCGGAGTAGCATTACGTGAAGAGTTCGGTCATAGTTTAAAAATCGGTGGTCCAGGCATGGCTTCTGGATGGGGGAACGGCCTGGCGTTCTTTGAGAAAATCCTTGATGCTTGTAAGCGTCATTCGTTCTCGCCAGATTTCTTGTCGTGGCACCTATATGGCTCATTCGCTAGCGATAACGAGTATTTGCGTACTCCACAGACGATACAGTCCATGGCGCAAACTCGTGGCCTTGGTACTCCCGAAGCAGTGCTCTCAGAATGGAATGTTTCTTTACCTAGGCCAGTGGCGAGAGGGATGGACACCAACGTCGGCGCAGCTTATTGGACAGCAGTAGTCGGTTCTCTGATTCAGACTACAGCCAAGGGCGCCCTATACTTTCTCTTGCAAGATGGAAACTGGGAGGCCACCAACGACTTCGCCGAACAATCAGTTGGCGCATTCACTTTGCGTGGCGCACCTAAGGCGACATTTTCGGCGATGAAGTTAATGGGTGAAGTAGCCAAATATCCAGCAGTGCCTTTGGAACGCTTGCGAGCCCCGAATAATTTGGTTTGCGTTGCTACTCGCAATAATCAACACGGTAATTTGTTGATTTCAAACTCGCCAGGTGACATTTTAAGGTTAGGGAGGAAGTTCCTGGCAAGCACATCTTTGTTCATGGGTGATCTTAAAAGTAAGGACGAACTGTTGAAGTCATATGTCTCGGGTGAGGTGAAGTTCGAGAAATTAGGCCTTAGCGAAGCGTGGCGCGCGCCTTTGGTTGAACTCAAGAAGCTGATGAGAATCTTGAAGCGTGAAGAGGGTAGCAGTAACCGTTGGGTAAGTATTCAATTAGATTGCTTGCCTAAGTCGATTGAGCGCGTGCGTTTAATCGACGCAGACCATGGAAACCCTATTGCCTCCACCTCATTTCGTAATTTGTTTCGACCTTATGAAGTAGGCTTCGGGAAAGCCGCTGGCCGGCTGACCCTTGCAGAGTTAAAGAAGCAGGGTGTTCGTGCAAGTGAAGTTGCAGCGATAGAACGAGCGTTTGCCTCGGGTTCAAACGAAAGAAATCTTGTGGGTGTCTCAGCAACAACTATGGCGACCACGCGTGCAACTTTCAATCGCCAGCTGGTGATGCTCCAAACGGACTTGCCAGTGTCACTGGCTGCACATGAAGCCTGCCGTGCCGCCGACGTCGATTCCGCCGATTGGGTGAAGATTGACGGCAATAAAATATTGGTCAAAGCACCGCCGCACTCGGTGGTCGCTGTCGAGTTAAAATTGTAAATGGTGGCAGAGCTGAACCACGAGCCGGTGTTGACCACAGACTTTAACTCTAAAACAAGTCTGTGGCGTGGTCTAGCATTGGTGCTACTGGGGTGGTTCGTTGCATTCTTCGTTAAGAACTACGGCATATTTTCGCGCCGTATTCAAATAGATATTCTTGGGCCGAATCCATCATTAGTTAACGACATGCCATATCTTGGTAGCGTGTTATTGATATTGGTTGGCTTGTTATTAATACTCCTCGTTGGTCTAGCCATAAAGTCGGGGAGCATAGATCGGGTTGTGCTGGGCATGTTCGCCTTCAGCCTCAATGCCGATGTCGTGCCGATGTTGTTTCAGATTGCAGTGCTTGGGTTCTGCTATATCCTGGTCGCCCGCGGGCTTCGCCAGGGACGTATACCGTTTCGCCTAACGCCAATGGTGGTACTTCTCGGTCTGATGATGTTGTCATACTCCGTTAGCTTTTTACAAACCACCCAGCCTTTATCGTTGATGTCGAACATGATATATCGTTCAACGTACATGCTGTTGGTGGTATTGTTGCCGGCGTTGTTAGTCAGTCGCCGCCATCTCGATACTTTATTCGACTTCATGTTAGTGGTAGCCATGATTACAGTAGGCGTAGAGATTGCACAATATATTCTTACGGCCATGAGTGGCAGGATTATTACATTCTCGCCAACGTCGTATAATCATGTTATGACACCATTCGGTACTATGCCGCGCCTGACTGGTTTGATGTATCACCCAAACCATCAATCAAATATATTGGCCACGCAAGCGGCAATGGCATTGTGGTTCTCGCTGCAACCCAAAGACACTATCGATCGCCGCCGCCGCATGTTCTTGTTTGCGGGCTATGTCATCCTCGCTTTCGGAACAGTAGTCACAATGTCGCGTTCGGGCTGGCTATCCATAGCTATTGCGACCGCATTAGTCCCTTTGATACGCTTCAAGAAGGTGGCTCCCTGGTATTTGCTAATGGTTGTTGGGGTAGGCCTGCTGGCTTATGCAACTGGCTTTGCCGAAGCCGGTTACAAAGTAGTCCATGATATGAATGGTGACTCTGCCGACTTCCGTTGGCACATCGACGATATTGCACTAGAAGCATTCTTTACGCGTCCGTGGTTCGGTGTAGGCACGAGCAACTTTCTCGATTTTTTCAATCCATACCAACTTGAGGTGCATGATACTTATTTGCAAATCGCATCGGGTATGGGCATTTTTGGCATCCTTGTTTTTGGCGGTTATATTTTCGCCGTCATCATTAGACTCATCCACGTGGTGCTAAATCCTGCAAGCTCAGCCTATCGTGAATGGGCTATTGCCCTGCTGTTCGGATTGATGATCACGGGTATCCAGTCTTTCTTCGCCATGTTCTTGTGGATTAAGTTTCTTTGGGGTGTCTTTGGTATTGCAGAGGCCGTAATTATGAATAATCGCGATAAAAAGTATCGCACAAGCCCAAACGACTTCATTTTCTTGCCTCCGCAACGTTAATCTACTAGCTGCATGAACGATGTCTCCTCGATTTTTTTCGCCATTTATAGCCGTCGGCTAATGGTGCTGTCGGTGCTGTTGGGCTCGATAGGCGCGGGTATCTTTTACTCGCAGCAAACGCCGTCCGAATACTTGTCGGTGGCCAAAATATTGATTCCTGCTACTTCGCCAACGGTCAGCCTTAAAACTGAGGGTGGCAATCTTCCTAGTGGCCCGATTGTGCCAGACCAAAACGAAGATTTGCGAGTCGGCATTATCGGAATTATTCGTAGCGGGGCGGTGCACGATCGCGTGGCTCAAGCTTTGCCCGGTATCGATGCTAAGACCATTCGTAAGAACGTTATCGGCGATATCGGCGCCGATTCGTTTTTGCATGTACTGTCTTACGCGAAAACTCAAGAAGAGGCAGCGATGCTTGCAAACGCTTTCTCTGAGGCCTTCCAAGACGAAATGCAAGCTATGCTCGAGGCGAGTCCACGCCGCACCCTCGAATCTTTTGTTGCTAGAGAGCCAATAGCGTGGGAGCAATTCTCATATCACACCGCGGAATTGGTTCGCTATCTCGAAGGAGCTAATTTTACAGATGTCGAAGTTGAAGTCGGTAATATGCTTTCTCAGCGTCAAGCGGTGCAGCAACAAATCGAAGGGTTAGAGCTGCAGCACAGTAGCAATTTGGCGCAACGTCCTGTTTATGCGCAGCTTGTAGAAAGTCGCCCTGAGTTTGTTGTCACTAGACAGTCGTTAAGCGAAAACTCGGTTTATAAATCATCACTCGAGCGTTCAAGTCAGTTAGCTACCGAGTTAGCGTTAAAGAAACTTAAATTCACAGATAAACACCCGGAGATAGTGCGCTTGACTAACGAGTTGTTGCTTGTGCAGACGCGCATGTCGGAACAAGCGGAGATGACTCATGCTAGCTCGACGATGTCCCAAGACCCGCAGTCGTTAAATTTTATGCAAAAAATGGTCGAAATCGACATTGCTGAAGCTAGCTACGATTCGCAAAGAGCCATATTTGAAGAAACGATATCGCAGGTAGATAGCAAGCTGCAAAACGTGCCTGAATACCGTGCCGATGTTTCACGAATCAACGCGCAAATCGCGCAGGCGCGTAATCATGCCGAAGACATTTCTGCGCGTCGCGCTGAATTAGAGTTTCACTTGACTCATGGTTTAAGATTTACCATGTCAAATGAATACACTAAAGCTCTTCCTGAAAAAGCTCTGCCATTGCCGACGCCAGTAGGTATCATGATTTTCAGCACACTTGCTGGCTTAATCGTCGGTATCCTCGCGGCTGTCGTGGCTGAGTTAGTTAAACAGATGCGTCTGCGAAGCCCATACTAAATAGTGCTACTTAGCCGTTCGTACTTCCGTGAAGTAAGTCGCCATCTGTTGGTGGCATTAGTTAGCATTTTGTTTTTGATTGCATTGGGCGCTGCTATTCGCGCTTCAGCCACATCACAAGGTGCGCCCATTTGGGTGCCGCTAAGTTTAGTTCCACTAATTGTTGGGCAGGCCCTACCGTATTTTTTTCCGGTGGTATTACTCATCAGTGTCGTGCTTGGCTACGGTCGAATGGCTGCGGATAACGAAGATGTCGCGGCTTTCGCCGCAGGCGTGAGCCCGAATAAATTGCTGCAACCGGCCCTATGGTCCGGTTTGTTAGTTTGTTTAATCACTTATCCACTCACTGCTGAGGTGGTGCCAAGTTTGTACAGTAAAATGCGCCAGCTCATGCACAGTGTTCCGGTCGCAGCTTTAAAAAATACGAATCCTGGAGCCTCCGAACTCAGTTTCGGCGGCCTGTACCTCTCTTGGAACGACCGCTCAGGTCCTGGTGTATTTCATGACATTTTATTGAGTATTGATTCGTCTAAAAGTAATGATGACGAACTTCGACTCCGCGCCAATCGTGCAATCATGAATGTCGAAGGCGAAAAACTGACCTTTATGTTCGAAGGACTGCGTACTTTCAGAGACACGCGTGGTTTATTTTATAACCCTGGGCAAACATGGTTGACAATCGACCTCGCCGAAATTAATGCAAATCGCGAACTCAATCGACGGGTCAAGGATAAATCGTCGCGTGAGTTGTTTGTCTCGCTTCGCACGGATCTTTCCGAAGACGACCGCAGTCATACATGGTTTATCCTGTGGCAGCGCATGTCCATGGCTTTTGCCACAATACCACTCGCTTTAATCGGCGCATTACTCGGATGGCGCCTGCGCAAGGGTGGCTTTGTTTCTGGGTTCTCTTCGGCATTATCCTTTTTACTGCTTGTCTATTTCCCACTGTTCTTTGTGTGCGATAACCTCGAAGAAGTAGACGCTTTGTCTCCGCTCGTGGCTGCTTGGCTACCCGCAGCACTGTTATTGCCTATCGTAGCATTTCTGTTACGTCGCCATCGAATACATTAAAATGCAAATATTTGATCGCTATGTCACGCGTAATTATCTGCGCTTCTGCCTGCTAACTGCTGTTGCTTTTCTCGGTATGTTTACTTTTATGGACTTGCTCGCCCGCGTCGACGACATACCTTTGTCGCGTGCAGCAGTCGGTTTAGCAACAAGTGAAGTTATTCATTACTATCTAATCAACATGGTGTTCTTGTTGTTTCAGTTCTTGCCGTATATATTGCTAATCTCTGGTATTGGGTGTGTCACTCAACTATTGCGTAAGCGCGAGTGGATACCCATGCTAAGTGCCGGTCGCCCAACATGGCGCTCGTTTGCCCCAATTTTTATTTGTGCGCTAATTATCGCCTCTTCTGTTTCAATGTTTCGCGAAACAGTCATTCCGCAGTTGTTGCCGCAGCATGAGTCGATTCAGCGTAAGCTGCAGAACCATCGCGAATGGCGTCCTGCTGATTTGTGGGTGCGTGGCGAGGGCGCGCAGCGTTTGCACGCGCAATCGTTTACTCCTGGAGAGCCAGCCATTATTACCGGCCTCGAAGTTTTCGCTTCTTCAAAATTTGGCAACGATAGCCGGGTGTGGGCAGATAGCGCTAAGTACATTGACGGTGAATGGCAGCTACAGGGTGGCATTAAAACGGACTCTGAGGGTGAGGCAAATATAGATGCCTTTGAAGCCGACGGATTTAGCCCCGAAGATTTGTTGCGTTCATATTTTGTGCGTAACCGCCCTCTCGATCTTAATTCTGAGTCTTACAAGACTTTGTTGAAATATGATCCCGGGCATCGCCAAGCTGAAACTTATATGTGGTCAGCGCGCACCTTGCCTTTTGTGGCCTTGGTGCTGTTAGTACTTGGCTTGTCTACATCCCTAAACTTAGGACGCGTTAGCTCTAAAGAGGGTATTGCGCGAGGACTGTTGATGTGCGCCTTGTTCTTCGTCGCCGAACTGTTGTTCCGTGACATGGGCGTGCGTGGTGCGGTTAGCCCGTGGCTAGCAGCTACTGCTCCGGTAAGTTTATTTGCCGGCATTTCTCTGTGGGCATTTAGCCGTACTCCAAGTTAAGATAAAGATATGCGAAAATCACCGCTACCGTTGCTTCTTCTAGCCCTTGTCTCTTGTCAGTCGTCTCTGCTCGATAGTGGTGATAGCTACTTTCGTCAGCAAAGCTACTTACAAGCATATAACGCTTACATGTCGATAGAGGATGTTGATGCAGAAGTGCAACAACGCATTGCTACCACGCGCTATTTTTTATTAGAAGATATGGTACGCGACTTTAGTAATCGCGGTCAACCAGATGCAGG
>CAXGOF010000039.1:0-11062 GCA_964011335.1 uncultured bacterium | reverse complement strand
CTATTTCTTCACGACTCGGGAAAAGCTTGCTGCATCAAATACAATCGGGTTTGGTTATTGATTTGGTCGATGGCTACACCGGAGATTTCTCAGAAGAAGGCTTCGGCCAATTCAAATACGTCGTGGGTGTTGGTGACTCGTCGCAATACGCAAGTATTTCGGCAAACGACCTCGAAGATATATGGCGCGATTACCGCAAAAACCAAGACGAGGACAACGCAGTTGATGAAGACACCAAGAAACCTGAATTTACTCGTATCTTTATCACTGTTACTTACCCCACTTCTGCCAAAGACGAAACGGAAGATTACGTACTTGAAGCACTCGTCGACACTTGGGCTGTAGAACGCGATTTTGAGCTTTACGATTTTCTTTGGCCAGAATTAGATCCAGAAGAAATACGATGATTAAAGCCTACAATCGCTCCGGATTTACTCTACTAGAAGTGCTCATTTCTTTGGCAATCATGGGGATGGTAATGGCTACTGTCATGCAAACGGTACAGCAAACACGAATGGCCGTTGACGCTATTCACAACATCGCTGAAACTGAAAATGTTGGCCCACGTATTCTTGACCAAATTCGCAACGACATTGAGAATATTGTTGTTTCTGACATTACAGACTACAATTTGCTGCAAGGAGAAGACCAAACAATCATTGGCGCAGGAGCTGATAAGCTTGACTTGATTGTCAATCGTCGTAGTTACATCCCGGCTTTGTCTGACGACGGCGACCGCTTACTGTACCCCTACCTCAATGAGGTAGGCTATCGACTCAAGCAAAACCCACAGCGCTCGGACTTCTTAGAGTTATATCGCCGTGAAGACGCACTTGTCGACGACGACCCCTTTCGCGATGGCTCTTATGCTTTGATTTACGATCGTATCGTAAGCCTAGACATTCAATACGCCAAGCGTCCTGATTTTGACATCTTCTGGGAAGATAACTGGGATTCGAAAGTTGAGCAATCCCTACCGTTCGCCATCAAGGTTTTTCTCGAAATTGAGATTCAGCCACGTCGCTCTATTGAAAGTTTAAATATTATTCAAGCCAATCGAGCGCGCTTAAGTTTTACCGATGTCATTCACATCCCTGAAGAAAAACGTTGGAGATTCCGTCACCATTTCCAGCCGGATCGTTTAGCGGACGCACAGGACGATTCTGCAGGCACAAGCGATACAGGTGGCATGGGTGAAGCCAAGCTGGATGATGTAACCGGAGGGTCCAGCTTGGGTGCGCCATCAGGTTCCCGAAACGAAGAAACGAAAGAGAACTAGTGAGCAACACTAGCTAATCGTTTGCTGCCCGCCCATATACGGCTGCAACACTTGCGGGATATTCACGGAACCATCGGCGTTTTGGTGATTCTCGAACAATGCAATCAGCACACGTGGCGATGCGATAACAGTGTTGTTAAGCGAGTGGCAAAACTTAGGCTTGTCTTTACCCGATTTGTAGCGTAAGTTTAGCCGACGTGTTTGAAAGTCATGAAAGCGAGACGCAGAATGAGTCTCCCCATAGCTGCCACGGGATGGCATCCATGTCTCAATATCGAATTTCTGAACCTGTCCTTGCCCTAAATCTCCAGTACAAACATTAACGACCCTGTAGGGAAGCTCGAGCGCCTGCATCAAATCAGTGGCGTGGCCAAGCATACGCTTATGTTCTTCCAGTGACCAATCTAAATCGTTAGGGCCAAGAACTACTTGCTCGACTTTCCAAAATTGGTGGACGCGGTAAAGGCCTTTTGTATCTTTACCATATGTGCCAGCTTCACGACGGTAGCATGGTGATAAAGCAACGCGGCGTAGTGGTAAAATACTTGCGTCAAGAACTTCGCCAGAATGAATAGAGGTTAGGGGGACTTCAGAAGTACCAATCAGGGCCAAATCGTCACGCTCGGCCAAATAAGCTTGCTCTTCGCCACCTGGGAAATACCCGGTGCCTTCCATGCATCCGCGGTTAACCAAAGTTGGCACAGAAACCAATTCGAACTCACGCGCCAACATGTGGTCGATAGCGTAATTCAAAACTGCGCGTTCGAGGCGCGCCAAATCGCCAAGCAATAAGTAATTACGCGAGCCTGCAATTTTCACCCCGCGCTTAATGTCGAGGAGGCCCATCCGCTCTGCTAGCTCGTCATGACCAATCACCTCAAAATCAAATTCCGGCGGCTTAGAGAAGGTTTCTACTTCGACGTTGTTGGAATCGTCTTTACCATCTGGGACATCTGCAGCAGGCGGCATAGGCAAGCGCATTGCGATGTCCTGAACCACAGCACGCAAATCTTGCTCGGAGCGTTCAAGCTCTTTAAGGTTCGCCTTACTTTCGCGTTGCGCAACTAAGGCTGGCTCGCGCTCTTCAGGTGTCATCTTGCCTAGCAAAGATGATGATGCCTTCAAGTCGGCACGCAGGTCTTCTACCTTTTGTAGCACTTCGCGAAATGCGCAATCTTGCTTAATAAACTCATCAACTAACTCAGGTTGCATTCGTTTACGCTTAGCGGCGTCGCGGACGACGTCGGCATTTTCTCTAAGCCATTTAGGGTCTAACAAATTTCTTTTCTACTTAACTGTGATGGTGGTTTTCACGTTACCAAACCAAGGATGTTTCTTATAAGAAAGAGTCACGTCGATCTCAGTGGTGGCCTTGCGTAATTCTAAACTCGCGCCCATAGGATAAAAGAACCTATCCCACAATTCAGAGGCCTCATCTACAGAAGGTCTCGCCAAAGCTGTAGGCTTTAACCCTTTAACCAACAACTCAACATCGAAAAAGGGCTCTCCAGCAAAACGCAGCCAGCGCTCACCATTATCACCAACCAAGTGCAAGTCGCGGCCGCTGACATTTAGCGCAGTGCCATCAAGAGTTAATTTAGTAGCAAAATCAAATTTACCGCCAAGAAACAATTCCGGAACGCTTGCTGATTCTACTCCGGCTTCAACATCAAACAACATTTGCTTATTAGGGTCAGGTAAAACTAGAGCCTCGACTCCATCCTTACCGCCGAAACGAGCCTGCAAGAAGCGGTAGCGCCCGATAGGAATCATCTTCTTCTTAGGTAGTGCCATCAAGTCAATAACCAAGCCCTTGGTGGCTGACGATTCGCTAGCAATCAATACTGACAGAGGTTTGATTTTCTTCACACCCTTGTAATCAAAACGCATCTCGCCAAGAGTTGGCTTCACCGGCACCAAGCTAAAGGAATCGGGATTAATAGGAGAATCAAGTAGCACCTCGTACCATCGACCTTTCGCATCGAAGACAAAGCGATTAAATGGCTGCGAATGTTTTTGCTTACCAATAGTCAAGGCATCAGGACGCCAGAACCATTCGTCTGGTAGCAGGCCTTCACACCATGCCTCTTTTAACTCAGTGTAGCCAAAGTTACCGTCGACGTTGGTGTCATAAATTTTCACTAAATCTAAATCAGTGTCAAATTCACGCACGGACGGCGTACGGTAGAAATAGGTGCCCGTTGTCGCCGTGGGCCTCAAATTGATTTTAATGCCCTGGTATGTAGAATCTTCACTTCCGCCCTGAATTTCTATTGCATAATAATACTCTTTGCCATTTCCATGCATGCGCATGACATGAATAACTTGGGCGTTAGTCGTGAGTTTAAATTCTTCCGATGGGCTACTACCTGCCTCTAGCTGGAATTCGATGTCACCAATGCGAAGCAAATTAATCGGCGGAGAAATACCGGGAATAGCAATAGACTCGCCAACAGCCGGCAAAGCAGCCCGCAGCCAGGAATAGTGGTCCTCGTCATATGCGTCGGATCCATGCACCAATTTACTGCCCGTTTTTTCGACAGAAGCCACTGCATTCGCGCTGTATTTTATTCCGCCTTCAAGCAACGGAATAGTCTCCGCGCTTTCCTTGACATTATCTGCCTCAACCTGCTCCTCGTGATTACCAAGTACATCGTTAAGCGCCTTCAAGGTGACTTTAGTGTCAGAATAAAACTTATCTTGGCGCAATCCCAAACGATCACGAGCTTCAATCGCAGCCTGGTAAGCTTCGAGTGACTTTTGCGAATCAGACTCTTTGTGGGCGTAATAATTAGGGTTGTATAAATTACCAACGATATTGTACGCTAAAGATAAGTAGTACAAATCGGACAAAGCTGTCATGGATTCAACCAACTTATCAGCCCGCTCGACCGCCCGTCGCCAGTCTCCTGCTTTCTCAGAAATGATCTTAAAGTGTAAAGCCAATATTTCTGGATAGTCGCGCTGCAGTAACACCGTACGAATATCTCTCTGCTTAGTAGACAATCGCTGCATATAGCGGTCGTAGTTCTTTGCGAAATTAGTGTTATAAGTTTCTTTCCATGTCGACTTAAAAATATCTACCCACTTTTCTATTTCAGGTAATTCTTCATCTAGTCGACGCTCGACACGAACCATATACGCCAAGATGGCATCTTCTTTGTATTTGCGTAAAGCCGCTTGCAGTGCCTTAGTGTCTCCAACCTCGTCCGCTTCTAAGGTGATACGGGTGAACTCTTCAACCTGTCCAGGGTTTTGAGGCTCTGCGCAAAGAGCAAAATTAAGCAGCAGGCTAAGACTAATCAACATGCAGATATTCTAGCTCTGCCTATTTCTTACGTGACTGCTGCTCAAGGAATTTACGCTCGGCCGGGCTAAGCGAACCGATACCGCTGCGGCTTACCTTAGCCAAGATATCGTCTACGCGCTGACTGTTCTGTCGACGTTTATCGGCATCAAACCGCTGCTTACGCTGGCGCAACGACGCCAGAAAAGGCAGTTCGCTTAATGAAAATCGCTGATGCCCGCCTACTAAAAGCCATCCGAACAGGGCACCGAAAAGGTGGATGGAGTGTGCGGAATTGCCCCACTGCGCGCCGAAAATCTGGAATATTGTGGCGAAGAAGCTAAAGGCTATTAAAGCCCCAGCGACTAAATAGAGCTTAAGTTGAACAATGATCAAGCTCACCTGCATGTTTGGGAACATACATAAACAAGCACCTAATAAAGCGTAAGCCATGCCTGAGCTACCGACAACATGAGATGGCTCTGAACCAGCAAGCAAGCCTATCGACAACCAAATGAGGGCAGGAGCTACAGTGGCAACCGCCAATATCTTAATGAACAACTTACGCGTGAGAGTGGATTCAAGCAGAGCTCCTAATGACGCGAATACGATTGAATTGAGCAGTAGGTGTAAAAAGCTATCGTGAAGAAAGGGATAAACCAAGATTCCAAGTAAATACCCGATGCTTAGGTCACTGAAAATCTGATTATTGAGAGATACAGCTGCTAGTGAAAAGCTACCGCCAGCGGCGAACAGCAACAATCCTATCACCCACCAAGAAATCAGTAGGACTTTTGTAATTGGAGGAAGGAGTACTCTCATTTAGAATACTCATTCTAAAACGCCTACCCTGGAATCCCAAGTGTCTAAAGCAAACATCCTCAACGGCAAAGAATTGTCGATATCTATCCTCGAGCAGCTCAAGCCACGTGCTGCTGCCATTAGCAAGCTGAACAATGGTAATCCTCCAGGCTTAGCGACTGTCCTTGTTGGTGAAGATCCGGCATCGCATATTTACGTCCGCAATAAGCGCCGCGCATGTGAGAATGTTGGGCTTAGCAACTTTCATTACGAACTCGAGGAAAACACTGGCCAGAAAAAACTGCTTGAGCTCATCAACACGCTAAACTGCAATATCGAAGTCGATGGCATTCTGGTTCAGCTGCCGCTGCCCAAGGGCTTTGACTACGATGAAAATGAAGTGTTAGCTGCAATCGCTCCCACCAAAGATGCCGACGGATTCCATCCGCAAAATCAAGGAGCATTAATGCAAGGCACCGAAGCTCCTGTACCATGCACTCCGAAAGGTGTCATGCGCTTGCTTGGTGAAAGTGAAATGCAAGGTTCTGGCAAACACGCGGTGGTTGTGGGCCGCTCCAATATTGTTGGCAAACCCGTAGCGATGCTATTGTTGGCACAAAACTTTACGGTAACCATTTGTCACTCACGCACAGCCGATTTAGCCTTTGAGGTTTCCCGTGCTGATGTCGTTGTAGCAGCAGTTGGCGCCGCCAAATTAATTAAAGGCGAATGGCTAAAACAAGGCGCTGTAGTGCTTGATGTTGGGATCAACCGCGCTGAAGATGGCAAGCTCGTTGGAGATGTCGACTTTGACTCTGCATGCGAACGCGCTTCTCATATTACTCCGGTACCCGGCGGTGTCGGACCCATGACCATCGCAATGTTGCTCAGCAATACTGTTGAAGCAGCCGAGCAACGCTTGGGGATTTAGCTCTCGTCTTCTATCGGGAGCATCATCGACTCTGATGGAAGGGATTCCATATCAGTGTAACGATGCAAGCTTTTTTGCGAGTCTGGCAAGTAGCCGAACAGCTGGAAAGTAATAAAGATTGAGAGTGCGCCGACACAAAGCAACATCATTGCCTTTTCGCCGCGCCAACCGGCTATTAAGCGCAAATGAAGATAGATAACGTAGAATAACCAAGAAATCAGCGCCGAGACTTCTTTAGAATCCCATCCCCAATAATTAGCCCACGCTTCTTGCGCCCAGAGAGATCCCTGGATTAAACCACTAGTCAAAAACGGGAAGCCTACAACGAAGATAAGCCAAGTAAAATTGTCAGACTCGCGCTCCCATGTTTGGTACCACACCATTTCGCGGTTACCGCGCAAACTGTACGCTGTGACTATGCCGGCAACTGCGAACACCCCAAAACCCATCACCACCGCTATGCTGCCGAATGGAGCCGCGATAAGTGCGAGGACAGGGACACCTATTTTGATTGCTAACCGCGACTCTTGGCGGCGAATAACTTGTAACCAGAACTGGAAACACAGATGCAACCAAGCGGCTAACGCAGCGATGATTAGAGTGAAGTACCCAATCATGTACGCGGTGATGTGCGTACTAAACCAGTAAGACTGCAAAGCTGGTGGCAATGCTTTGCCTGTCGGATCTAGATCGAGGACATACTGTAAGGTAAAGACTCCACCAAGCATGATTAAGGCAACAAACAAGTCGCCAAAAGCACGGGCTATACCAACACGGCGATTAAGACCTAATACATAGTACAGGGCGATAGTTGACAAGTATGCCGCACAAACGCCTAGAGGGATGACCTCGTACATCGTTTGCGCTGGCCAGTGCTGCACTTCGATATACCGCAGAATCATAGCCATAGAGCCTAGTAGGAAGGAGGCACCCGTTAGTAGCATTGTTCCTCTTGAAAGCAATGTTAACCACTTATGACTGTCACCTTTTCCAGCTGATATCACCCATGACAAGAACAGCACTAACCCTAGCGTCATAGGCACCATGGACAGCTGCATGGTCAACTCTAAGAAATTACGAAAACTAAAAAATTCCATTAGTCTTGCCCTCGTGTTTTAGAGCCTTTCATCAACGGCATTATCAAAAATATGAAAGCTGTTGCGAACATGACGCAATACAACCCCCAAAGGACCAATGGGATTCCCGGATCGTAGACAACGCCGATGCCAGAGTAGGTGGGATCATTAGGATTGTGATTCGTCTGAAAGAAGCGGTAGCCACCATGAACAAAATAGTCGTTAACGCGAACTTCGCCGCCATCGATTCTGACAGGATGGCCACGCTCATCAAACTCAAGAATGCTTAATTTAGACTGCCATTCAAGAGGCATGCTTCCCCCATCTCGGTCTTCACGGAAACGTAGCCATGCCACTCGACGCGTGCCATCAGGACCTAGATAGCTAAACGGGGCCCCATCGCCATCGCCCTCAGCATGCAATAGAAACACTTCGGAGTTCAACTCATTGTTCTCATCAGGGCCGCTCACTTTCAGCTTAATCGTAGCAGCAGACGCATCGAAGAATGTCGCATCACTTATCGCTGCGTAACTTGTGACGGCTCCGGATTCTTCGTCACGCACCACAGTTGTCTGCGGCTCGTACTCTAGAATTTCCAACTTAAAGGCCGGATCACCTTTAGGGTCGTCAATCGGGTAGTCATAGGCCTGAGTAAGACCCGCAAAGACCCGCAGCTTAGGCTGCTCATCGAGGTCAAACTCGTGTCGCAATTGACCTTGCTCATCGGCAGTAACGTAAATAATATCAAGAACATCGTGCTGATCTGCCCTGAAGTCGTCTAACTTAATCGCAAAGACTTTACTCTCTTCATCAGCGAATGTTGGGTTATAGACAAACCGCTTTGGCTGGCGCGTCCAGGTTTCGAATGCGGAAGTATAGTCTCCGATATTGAGATTAACCAAACCACGAATTTCGGTAGTACGACCCAACAAGCCACCGAGAACAATCAATAATATTCCGCCGTGCGTGATAGCAAAGCCCCATTTGTTCCTCTTCAGCAAATACGACACGCCGTTACGTAACACGCTTGAGAGAACACCGAAGAACAAGACCGCCCACATCATAGAATACCAATCAGAGCTATAGGCGCGCCGCAAATCAAGTTTGTCGGCGATAACGAATAACGAGAATAGCGTGTCGTTCAGGCGTTCTTCGAGCTGACGGATTTCGCCATTCTTGGCACGGGTGCGTAGACCCGTTTCTGATTGACTGCGAATGGCCGCTGCTTTTTCCGCACCAAAGCGCGCTGCTATTTCTGGCAATCGGTACTCGAGATTAGCCAACATCTCCTGGATCTGTTCCTCATCGCCAGCATCATCGCCCTCGAATCCTAGCCAGTTCCTGAAACCCGTGTTGTTGCCCAAATGATACAAGAAAAACGATTCTGCTTCACGGAAACTTTCAAAATGCTGATAAGCACGACGGGCACCTGCCGAAACAGTCACACCATCAATGGACGCTAGTTCACCTAACGAAACTAACTCTTGGACATCCCCGGCAGCCGTCGGGGTATTAATATCTTCTTGCTGAATCAGCACACCGATCATCGCACCAAGTGCCAAAAAGCAAAAATTTACCACAGCCACACGAACGGATCGGAAGAAGCCAAGGCAGTTGTACCATCGGTAAACAAGTAACCAAAACATTGGCAGTAGCAATACAAACATCATGATGCTCGCGCCTGTTGGGGCCCCGCCAGCCACGACTCGTGCCGCGGAAGCCATGAGCCCTTCGGCCCACAAATACAAGGTCACGCACCCGAGTATTGCCTTGGAGTATGTCCAACTACTTGCTAGTTTATTGATTTCTTTACGTTGCATTATTACAGTTCTCGGTCACCTAAGAAATACGTTAGATCGCGTAAAACGTTAGCATAATCAGAGTCAGGCAGGCAATCTAAATGCGACACTGCCGAATCAATATAGCCGCGCAATTCACCACGGGTTTGTTCTACCGCAATCGCCCATGCCTTTGGCCACATTGCGGCAAGATTGTCCTCACAGCTTTTTTGGTCACCAAACATTTTTTCAAGTTGGGTCGTTTCGGCCTCTGACAAATTGTCGCGTAATCTCATAAGTGGTAATGTTAATTTACCATTTCCTACGTCCGTACCAAGAGATTTCCCAACAACGCTTTCATCACCCGCGACATCAAGCAAGTCATCCGCTATTTGAAAAGCGCGACCCGCAAGCAGGCCAAATGATGACATCGACCGGCAGTCCTTAGAGCTAGCCCCTGCATAATACGCAGCCAAGAAAGCAGCTGCATCGAATAACGCGGCAGTTTTGCCATCAATGTGACTGAGATAATCCTCTGTGGAAAGATTGAAATTACCGCGCGACAGGTTCTGCTCAATTTCTCCGCGGCACACACGTTTAGTGGCGTCTGCCAAGACGCGTGACGCTGTTTGGTCATCCATCAATGTAGCTGAGCTAAAAGCAGAGGCGTAAACCCAGTCGCCTAGAAGCACTGCCGCATGCGAACCCCACTTTACATGCACGCAATCTAAATTACGGCGTTGACTGGCGGAGTCGAGCAAATCATCGTGCATCAAGGTTGCGGCGTGGATCATTTCGACATATGCCGCAACGCGGAGATGCTGTTCCTTGAGCTTGCCAAAGCCATTAGCTATAAGTAACACGGTCATTGCTCGCAAGCGCTTACCTTGAAACTGAGACGCATAATTAAGCAGCGGCTTCATGGCGTCACTACCACTCAGCAAATCGTTATCAATGAAATTTTGAACTTGTTGCAACGATACGTCGAGTTGTTCAGAAACTCCGTCAAGGCTACTAGGGAAAGTACTAGTCATTGCTCATCTCGCAGTACTGCCGCCATTGTTGAGGAGTGTTAATATTAAGCTGCCGATCGGTGCTGATGACCGCATGTGGCACCCTGTCAACGCCGACTTCTTCCAGCGCTTTGAATAAACTCGCATGCTCGATTACAGATAGAGCTGCAAAAGAAGAACGATGCAGTACTACTGGAAAACCCATTTGCAACGATTCGTTTTCGCAAACCAAGCTAGTTAGTCCAACCGACTCAGCATAACTCATTAAAGCCATTAATTGTGGAGCATTGATCTTCGGCATATCAACCGCCGCCAATAGCAAATAATCTAAATCACAATCCTTGCAAAACTGCTGCACCGCTCGCAATGGACCAGAAGCAGCGACACCATCTACCACAAAACGAAAGTCGTCAGGACAATCAGCAGAAGACTGAGCAAGAAAGAAGTTGTTATCGTTCACAATTCTAAGTTGTTGAGAAGCATGCTCAACCAAACTCGCAGAGGCTAGCTTGTCGCTACGCAGCTGGGATTTGTCGACATGCATTCGGCGCGACTGACCTCCTGCCAAGAGTAATCCGCCCCACGTTGTGTGCCGCACGGATTGCAACGCGCTCATTAGTCTTCGTCGCTCTTGCTTTTGCTGTCATCATCAGCAGTATGGTCGTCACCATCATTAATGTCGCCGTCTTTAAGACCTTTCTTGAATTCAGTAATACCCGAACCCATTCCTCTCATCAGTTTCGGCAGTTTTGCACCACCAAACATCAGCAACACGACCAAGGCAATAATTGCCAGTTCAGCACCACCAGGCATCGTACAACTAGGAAGCGACAAAGCTAAGGTGAGAGCAACGACGAAATGTGATGGGCGTAGTTTCATGACTCAATATAGTATATAA
>CAXGOF010000038.1:0-11146 GCA_964011335.1 uncultured bacterium | reverse complement strand
TCAGGGCGCGCATCGTGACGGTCCATTTTGTTGATCACGACCATTGGGTTCAGGCCATGTGCAAATGCTTTCTCTAAAACGAAACGAGTTTGCGGCATCACGCCTTCGAAAGCATCGACGACGAGCAATACGCCATCCGCCATTGAAAGTACACGCTCAACCTGGCCACCAAAGTCGGCGTGTCCAGGGGTGTCAATCAAATTAACGCGTACGTCCTTCCAGGTTAATGAAGCATTCTTCGACAAAATAGTAATGCCACGCTCGCGTTCGAGATCGTCGCTATCCATGATGCGGTCAGAGCCTACTTGCTGACGATCTAAGGTGCCAGCAGCAGAGAAAAGTTTATCAACCAGGGTCGTTTTGCCATGGTCAACATGTGCAATTATCGCAATGTTGCGGATGTTTATCACTTGAAGCAGCTTGTTTGTACGAAGTGTCTTAGAAAGACCCAAATAACATCTGGGTAAATGTGCTCACAGGCTGAGCTTCACGGGCGTCTTCCAATTGACCATTCAAGGATTGCAGCGATTCCATTAGCTCCAAATAAGCGTCGTCTTCGGCCAAAAGGCGGCCTATTGTACCTTCGCCGTCTTCTAAGCGGCGGGCGACTTCGCGCATGTCGTCCATTAGATCATTAAACTGCATAGCAATAGCGTCATCACCAATAAACTTGCCTAATAGCCCAGAACGCCCTTCTCGCGCGCCCTCGAGAATGTTTTGGAAGTTAGCAGTGACTTCCGCTAGAGCGCTAACCAGCTCTATTCCCTCGGAGCGCATGACTGGGTCATTCAACATAGCCCCAATCAGACCATTTTCGTCGCGTATGCTAGAGGTGATAGCGCGCATATCTATAAAGGTAGCCTTGAGGTCTTCGAGCAAGCTACCAAATGTATCGCGCTGCTTTTCGCTGCCGATTAGTGAGCCAATGACACCTTTACCCGCATTGACATTATCCAGAATGACATTCGCATTGTGCATAGCGGCGGCCAGGTCGTTAGCAATGCTGTCGTCATTAAGTAGTACCCCGAGAGTACCTTTGCCGTTGGCTAAGCTGTCTGTCACCGATTTCAAATTACCCATAATAGCGATAAAATCGTCACGGTTTTCGTTTACGACTTCGCCAATGCTTGCAAGTGGTGACGGCGCAACGATGCCTACCAATTGCGCATCAAGGCTAAGCAGCGGGGCGTTTAACGGGCCAGGCTCAATTTCAATAACTCGGCCTCCGAGCATCGTGAACTCGGCTATGCGCATGATGTATCCTTCGTGAAGCGCTGGTGCAGTATCAAACTCTAAGTCGACGCTAATGCGTAGTTCTTCGGCAGCATCGCCATTGTAATGAACTCCGCGAACGGTACCTGAGCGGTGCCCAGCAATGAGTACTGCATCGCCATGCTTAATCCCAGAAGCGTGAGGGAAATAGGCCACCATGTTAGTCTTTTCAGAAAACGAAAATCCAGTAAGAAGGATGGTGTAGTACAGTAAGCAGGCTATAGTGCCGAAGAACACTACACCAAGCACAAAGTCGCGGCGTGAGTTTGAATTCATAATTAGTCAATTGGCGCGCCCAAGAATTCTCGCACACGCTGGTGGTCAGAGTTAAGGACTTCCGGCGGTGGTCCGGACAGAAGTAGCTTGCCATGTTCAAAAACAGCAAGAGTATCGCCAATGGTTAAGGCGCAGTTGACGCTGTGGGTAACGGTAACTGAGGTGACCCCAAGTTCTTCTTTGAGGCGGCGAATCATACGGCTAATCTCGCCTGACATTTCTGGGTCGAGCCCGGCTTCTGGCTCGTCATACAAAAGCAACTTTGGACGTGTGCACAATGCCCGCGCTAGGCCAACTCGTTTTTGCATCCCGCCGGAAATCTCAGAGGGAAACTTTTGATGCGCATCTTGCATGTACACTAACTCGAGCGCTTCTATTACGCGCGCGTTGATTTCGCTGGTACTCAAATCGGTAGTCTCGCGAAGGGGCAGAGCGATATTGTCATAGACACTCAACCAATTAATCAACGCTGAGTGTTGGAATAAATACCCCATATCACGCCGCAGAGCTTGCAACTGAGTGCTATTTATCGTTGACATGTTGTGACCCATGACGTCGACAAGTCCGTCATCGGCTTGCAGCAAACCAATAATATGTTTAAGGATAACGGATTTTCCGGCACCCGACGGCCCCATGATTACCAGTGATTCACCTTCGGCAACATCGAAGCTTAGGCCGTCGAGCACTTGCTGACCACTGAAAGCTTTGTAGACGTTTTCCAGTTTTATCATGTGTAAATAAGTTTTCCTAAGAAAAAATTGAGGACGATAATTAAAATAATCGAGTTGCGCACTGCGGCGCGTGTTGAGTTACCCACGCCGCTAGCCCCACGCGTTGCTTGCAAGCCGCAGGAACAACCGACAACAGCAACAGAGAATCCGAAGATAGTCGCTTTGAGTATGCCCGCGTAGATGCTTTTGGGTAGACCCAGGAAACCAGGCTCGGCGAGAGCATTAAGCGCATTCGTTAGGTAACCGTCGTAGTCGAGGTTTAGCTGAGTTTCGGCAATGATGCCGCCACCGACGATACCGACGATATTGGCTAGTAAAGTAAGCGTTGGCGCAACCAAAGTAAGAGCAATAACTCGCGGTACAATCAAATAGCTAATGACGTCAACGGACATGACTTCTAGCGCAGTGATTTCTTCTTGCACTTTCATTGTGCCAAGTTCAGCAGCCATAGCGCTGGCAACACTCGCCGCTAAAACTACAGCGGTCATTACAGGCGCCATCTCGCGGACCATTGATATTGCAACAGCAAAGCCGACCGCTTCTTGCTGACCATAGCGTGACAATTCGTAACCGAGTTGCAGAGCCAAGATCATGCCAATAAAAAAGATTACAAACAACACCACGTGCAAAGAGCGAATTCCGGACAAATGCATCTGATCGAGCGTCGACCGCCAGCGTAGTGGAACATGTGTCAAGCGCTTAAGCACACCGACTGCCACAGACATTCCGAAACCGGAAGCCATGAACATCGGAGTCAAGTACTTTGCTCCTGCGCGTTCTACGAAATTCATTATTGAGAAAGGTCGGGCCATCCTGGCCCAGGGAATGCTGGAGCCTCAAAGCCGCCGTCGTCACCACTACGCCAGCGAATGAGACCGAAGAGCCACGAAGAATGTGTGATGCCGCTTGGTTCTGTCCATTGGCCGCCAAGCACGGGGATACTCCAGCGCGAGTGACCTGCAGATTCTACACTATGATACAAATTTAAGAACGTGCGCTCTTCATGAATCGGCTTATCGTCGACCAGCGCCTTGCGATCCAGCCATAATTGGTAGAAAGCGCCGAAGCTTTTAGACATGGTTTCTGAATCAAACAGGCCAGGCATACCTAGATCTAGTATGCGTATCTTGTGCTCGAGGCCACTGCCTTCGGGGGTACTGCGCTTGGTATAACCGGCAAATGGCCAAATGCGAACATCGGTAGTAACTGTACCATCAGGGTGCTCGGTATTAGCCCACAAGAAAAGAGGCACGAGCTGCTTGCTTTCACGCTTGGTGCGCCCATAATCATCTTTGCGACTCCAGAAAAAAGGCCACATGAATACCGAGTATTCCGTCTGCTCATTCTTAAAGTGTGCCCAGAACGGTAGTATGCGTTGCAGTTCATGCTTTTCTCGTTTACCGCCATTTTCAAACTTTAGCAACGGCCATAACTGCCAAGAGGAATAGCCCGTTGATGGTCTATTAGCCCAACCAAATATCGGTGGGACAATTGTGTAGGCGTTGTAGTCGTCTTGCTGAGAATGGCCAAAGAATGGGAAGAACATCCATGCTTTACGCGGATATTTTTTATCAAGGTCGTCAGTAGACTGCGTATAAAACGGCCACATTGCATAAAAACGGCTGTAACGATCTTTCACATTCGCCTCACCATAAAACGGCCATGCATGCCAGCCTGTCTCGCTACCTTCGGTGTAGCCAAAGAACGGCCATAGATAATGATAAGCACGACGGTTTTTTTGTTTACTTTCGAGATAGAAAGGAAACATGATGAACTTGAATTCATCGTAGGTCAGGAAATCTTTACCTGTACCGTAAAACGGAAATACCCAGAAATAGTTCTCTTCGTCATCAGAAGACGAACCGCCACCGAACAACCACATTAAGGCAGACCAATCGGTGTCGCGGATGCCATCCGGGCGGATTTCGCTGTTGTAAGAGTAGAGCGGAAAAAAATGCGAATAGGTGTGCTCTGTTTTCGGCTCGTAATCGTAGTAACCAAGCCCTCCAGCAACGACTGTTTCTACAGCACCATTGTCGTGATTTTGCTTATAAAAAGCTGGCTGTAACGACCAACGTTCGGCATCGCCTTCGCGGTGATATTGCATGATTCCGCCAAGTGCTTCAGCATGCTGATAGTTGGGGGCAGTGTGTCTAGCGAATAAAGGGGCAACATTCAGCTCGGCACCAGGTGAGGCACAGCTAGCGCAACCCAAAAGTAGAGTTATGCAGAGGTTGCGTAGAGAAAATCCCATGCCGAGATTGTAGTCTAAGCTAGTGTCAATATCTCGGCTCACCTTAGCGCTAATTACTCTAGCACTCATGAACTCTTGCGGATTACTGTTCGAGCCGAGTTTGCCAAGTATGGACGAGGTTAGTCTCGCCAAAATCGCGCAGCATGACGAATGGGAATTACTTGGCGAATGCTTCCTCTTGCTCCAAGAAAATTTTGAAGATGGGAGAGGAGAGGTGGCTTCCAAGATAGCGACTTACCCGGAATATCCGCGGCTTGCTCTGCTGCTGCAAGATTTTGAAATAAGACATCTTCCGCTAGAGGCTTTATTTCGAGATTATGGCAAGCTTGAAAAGGAACAGCCGAGCGCTTTAAGCGCGTTGCTGCTAGCCCGGGTTCATTCAGATCGTGACCAACGTATTGCATATGCTAAAAAAGCTGCGGATGCCGAGGAGGCTGCGGGTAGCCCGCTATTTGCAATTGCAAAAATCTTTGAACTGGGCACGCGCGCTGAAGGTGGGGAGGCCTCTGTGGTCAAGAAGTTAGTAGCTCTTCTTGACGATTACCCTGGCTGCGCCGAAGGATGGCGTTTATTAGCGCAATTGGCTCCACTATATGCCCATAGTGACTACGCTGTTGCCGCTGCCCGAATGGAACCTTGGGTCTTAAACAAAGATAGTGCTCTATATAAAGGCAGTAAGACTGTCGCCGATAAAGCTGCTTCCGTCAAATTGCTGCAAGTCAGTGAGCTTGCCGCAGCACGTTCGCGTTTGCAAAATATAGACGACGACGTTTTTGTTAAACTGGCCCAAGCGTCCGCATATGCTCGAGATAATAATCCGGTAGAAGCTTTGCTGCTTATTACAGCGGTGATCGAAATGGAACCAGATAATCATGTGGCTATATTTAATCGCGCCTTGCTTTACCGCGATTATTTCGGATATGACGCCAGTGGTAAATTCTATGATGTAAACGATATAGGCGACGCTCGGTGTGAAAATTTGTTGCCTGTAGATATCCGCCAAGCAGAGGAGGACGACCTTATTCGTTTCCTGGAATTGACAAAAAAAATGGACCAAAGCAACCTTTTACGACGGGTGCAGGCTGAGTATCGCCTTAAGAACCGCTAAATTAGCTAGATTATCTAAAAACAAACACTTCTCCTAAGTCTATGTCATAGAAATGGTTATAGTCGATAAGTTAACTAAGTCATCCCCCGACCTTTTAAAAAAATGAGTGACAACATAAAAACTACTACCAAGCGCGATCTCGTGCAACGCATATCAGACTCTTCAGGCCAGACAAAAGTTTTGGTGCGTGATATTATCCAAGCCTTTCTTGACGAGGTTGGCAACGAATTAGTTGATGGCAACCGTCTCGAATTTCGCAAGTTCGGCGTATTCGAAGTGCGTAACCGCCCTGGGCGCATTGCGCAAAATCCTAAATCTTTAGAGAAGGTCGTTGTGCCAGCTAAGCGAGTGGTGAAATTTAAAGTGGGTAACGTGTTGAAGAAGCAGGTCGAGGCAATCGCGCCAAACATTGCCACGAATGACAGCGAAGCGCCTGCCCCTGATGCCACGCCGCCGACACAGTATTAGACTTTAGCTAAAGCTTGTTCAATATCGGCGATGAGATCATCGGCAGATTCTATACCGATGCTTAAACGCACCAAGCCATCTTCGATGCCAATTGCGCGTCGTTGTTCTGGAGGAATCGAAGCGTGTGTCATCGGCGCAGGCAATTCGATTAGCGATTCAACGCCACCCAAAGATTCCGCGAGTGCGAAAATATTTAAATTATTCACCAATGTCGTTGCAGGCTCGATACCATCAGGCAATTCGCAACATACCATACCACCGAACCCCTTCATTTGCTTTTTAGCAATTTCGTGTTGAGGATGACTTTCTAAGCCTGGGTAAATCACTTTACTAATTTTCGGATGTGCCTCCAGGTATTTGGCGACCGCCATGGCGTTGGCGCAATGACGCTCCATGCGTACATCTAGAGTGCGTAAACCACGTAATGTCAGAAAGGCGTCAAAGGGCGAATTGACCGTGCCTGCGCTGTTTTGATGAAACGCAATGCGCTCTGCTTGCTCGGCATTCGCTACAACTAGTGCGCCCCCAACAACATCCGAGTGCCCAGAGCAATACTTAGTGGTGGAGTGCATGATATAGTCCGCGCCCATAGTTAAGGGTTGTTGCAAAGCGGGAGTGGCGAATGTGTTGTCAACGGCAACTTCTGCGCCAACTTTTTTGGCTGCGGCTATTGCACGTTCGAGGTCGGTTAGAGACAGCAATGGGTTCGATGGCGTTTCTAGATAAAGTAAACGCGTGTCGCTTGGCAAGTTATCGAGCACAGTGCCATCGGTAGTGTCGATAAAATCAAACTTTAGCCCAAAGCGTTTTTCAATGCGACTAAATAATCGATGGGTACCACCGTAAAGATCGGCTCCAGCAACCACCCGGTCACCAGACTCGAGGCTTAGCATTAAGGTATGCACGGCAGCCATGCCAGAAGTAAAGGTAAAACCAGCATGCCCTTGCTCTAAATCAGCTAAGGCATCTTGCAGGGCAAATCGCGTTACGTTTTGAGTGCGCGAATATTCGAAACCATTCCGTGGTTTGCCAGGACTATCTTGTACGTAGGTGCTAGTCATGCAAATCGGTGGCATTACGGCGCCAGTCTGCTCGTCAGGTTCCCATCCAGCATGAACGACTCGGGTAGAGAAACCTTGAGTAGAGTCATGAGCAGAGCGAGTGGAGAAATCTTTAGTAGGCTCGGACATTAGTGAGTATGATTAAGGCGTTTTAGTGAGCGCAACAAATCGTTGCGGCTTAAGGAGGAGTAGCCGTCTGAGTTTTTGACCAGTACGCTATCCTGGCTAGTTAAGGCGGCGGTGGCATCTTGCCAAGGCTGTGAAACATCTAAAACCAATATGGATGAGTCATCCAGGCAGTCGGATACTAGCATCGCGCTAGTGTCGCTACCATTGCTTAACAAATCAATGGCTTTATCTTCGTTGAAGATGCCAAGTAAGCTATCATTGTCAATGACAGGTAGTGGGCGCACTTGGCGCTCGCCAGCTTGACGAATGCCCCAAGCAATAGTGTCGTTAGGGGAAAGAGTAGCGGTGTTTTTAATACTACAAAGATCACCGACTGTTGCTGTACTTGCGCTTACTCCTTCGAGGTAGTTGCAGTCGCGCAAGTAGTCATCGTTGTAAATTTTCGACAAGTAGGCTTTCCCGTAATCCGGCAACAAGGTTACCACGCGGGCATCTGCTGGTAAATTGCGCGCATATCTCAAAGTAGCCGCTAGATTGAATCCCGAGGATCCGCCAGCAAAAATGCCTGTAGCGCGCGCGAGTTTACGTGCCATTAAAAAAGAGTCTTTATCGTTAACCACCAAGTAGTCGTCGATTACGGATGCGTCCCAGGCGCGAGGCACTTCTTCTTCGCCAACACCCTCGACCGCGTATGAGCCACCTTCGACAAGTTCTTTGGTTCTCCAGTAATGTTCTAATACAGAACCGACGGGGTCGACCCCAACAATTTTGCAATTCGGCGCGTGTTTTTTTAAGTAACGGCCAATGCCGGAAATAGTGCCGCCTGTGCCGGCACCCGCAATGAAGTGGTCAATGCGTCTATCACACTGCGTAAAAATTTCGGCACCCGTATATTGGTAATGGGCATCTGTGTTGTCGGGGTTGTGATACTGGTCGGGCCACCAAGCACCTTCAGTTTCGGCGGCAATCTGCCCAGCAACTTTGGTGTAGTGCATTGGGTCTTCGATGCCCACGTTCGCAGGTGTTATAACGACATCAGCGCCCCAACCACGCACAGCAGCAATCTTCTCGGACGACATCTTGTCGGGGATAACGACTGTAATGTCATAACCTAAAGCAGCAGCTACCATTGCTAAACCCGCGCCGGTGTTTCCGGAGGAACACTCGACAATGCGACCACCTTTTTTTAATGCGCCTGATTTCTCTGCTTGACGGACCATATGCAGGGCGATACGGTCTTTGATAGAACCACTAGGGTTCATGAACTCGAGCTTGAGTAAGACTTCACATTTTACTTCTGGATCGAAGCCAGCAGGTAGGCGGACCAATGGTGTGTTGCCCACCGCATCGAGGATGTTGGCGCTGATGGGTTGCAGTTCGGAGATTGGGGTTACTTCCACATCATTATTCTATGCTTTTGCTAGTGATGTTTCAGCTAGGCTCGCGCTGTTAAAATCAGAGCTTCATGTCTGCTGACCTCCTTGAATATCGCCCCGTGCTTACATGGCTTGCCCAATCAGCAGCCACCCAGGTTGGCAAAGAGGCTGTGCTTGGTATCGAGATGCATGATGGTGCGGATGCGAACTTGCGTCGCGACTATGGAGTTGAGGTACTGGCGGCAATGGATAATCAGTGTCCACCCAATCTTGCGCGCTGTATTGACCTGCGAGTGGTGATTGCTCATTGCGAACAACGTGCTTTATCGGGTGACGAGTTGATTGATGCTTGCGAGACTTTTGAGCGTAATATGCAGCTGCAGGCCTGGGCGAAAATCCGCAATCACTATCGCGCGTTGAATAAGCTGATTGTTGCGGGGCCTGACACCGCAAGCCTGGCACAATGTATCCGTCAGTCCGTTGATGAGCGCGGGCGCGTGCGTGACGAGTCTGATTCCAAACTTCCGCAGTTGCGTGGCGACATTCAAAAGCTTACTTCGCAGCGTAGTAAAAAGTTTGATTCTATCGCCGAATCTATGCATAACAAGGGAATACTGCAACAGCGTCAACCTGTGCAACGCGTCGGTAAATTGTTGCTGGCGGTGAAAACTACGCACGCTGGCAGAGCGGGCGGAGCCATCCACGAGCGCTCGCAGTCAGGCGATACGATTTTTGTCGAGCCCACTGCGATCATCGAAATTAGCAATAGAATCTCCGAGCTTGAATTTCACATTAAACGCATTGAAGAGCAGGTATTCCGCGATTTGAGTTTGGCTGTGCTGCGTCGTAAGCCTGACTTGCTGATGCTGAATGAAATTATTTGCACGGTTGACATCGCTTTGGCAAGTGCGCGATGGGCTCTAGAAATTAAGGCTGTTTATCCCGACTTAGTAGAACGCGATGCTGGCGTAAGTTTACATCAAGCGCGCCATCCATTATTGGTGAGGCAACTTGGTTTTGACGCAGTTGTACCTTTAGACTTAAGCCTGGGCAGCAATTACGATTTATTAGTAGTGACGGGTCCGAATACTGGCGGTAAAACATTAGTTTTGAAGACCGTAGGCCTGTCGGTTTGGCTGGCGAACTGTGGCTTGCCAATCTGTGTTGCTGCTGGTAGCAAGGTGCCAGTAGTAAGTAGTATTTTTGCTGATCTGGGGGATGCGCAATCTCTAGAAAACTCGCTGTCCACATTCTCGGGTCACTTGATGCGCATTAAGCAAATCTTGGAAGATGTTGACGCTAATGCGCTAGTGTTGCTTGATGAACTCGGGACAGGTACCGACCCCGAAGAGGGTGCTGCAATTGGTCAGGCGGTGCTAGAAGAGTTACTCGAGTTGCGGTGCATGAGCATCGCGAATACTCATCTTGGGCAACTCAAGCTGTTTAGCTTCGACATCGAGCGTGCTGAAAATGCCTCAATGGAATTTGATCCAAGCAATCTTGCACCGCGTTACAAGTTACTGGTCGGAGTGCCGGGTGCTTCGCATGCCATTGAGGTCGCTGAAGGATTAGGTGTTAGCAAAAGACTGTTAGCTAGGGCGCAGCAACTTGCTACTCGTGGCGACAAGGCGGAGCGTTTGCTCGCTGACGTTGGTAAAGTTCGACGCCAGGCAGAAGTAATGCGCAAAGATGCGAGCCGTGAAGAAATCCGCATTCAACAGGTTGCGCGTGAGCTTGCAGCGTCAGAAGCGGAATCGCTACGACGTCAGCAATTGCGAGAAAACGAGGCTGAAGAGCTGTTTAGAGTACATTATGCAGCTTTAATGAAAATAGTCGAACAGCATGGCGACCCGCGGTTGGCGTCCAAAGTGGTTGCTTTGCTTGAAAAGGTTTCGTTGAATAAGCGTTGGAGAGACTTCACTAAGAGCCTGCGGAAGGGCAGTCGCGTTTATGTGCCGAAGTTGCGCGAGACGGTGATCGTTACTAAAATTGACCAACGTCGCCAGCGGGTAACCTTTGCTCATGGTGCCATGCAATTAGATTTGCCGTTCTGCGAACTGACCTGGTCTGACGTGCCACCTCAAGAATAATGAAAAAAATATTAATCGTAGATAACGATCCAGCGATGTGTCAGTTGATGACGATGGCGTTCGAGTATGCCAAGTTTGAAGTCGTTGCTACCGGATCGCTGCCAGAGGTGTCAAAATTGGTCCTCAATAATTCCTTCGATGCGTTGCTAATGGACTTCCACCTTGGCGCGGGCGAATCGGGATTGTCGATGCTTACTCATTTGAGCGCATCCGGTATGCAAACACCTTTTTGGCTGGTGACCGGAACTCCGCACGATCCAGATGCGTTAAAAGTTCTAGAACTCCACGGATGTCAAGGGATTATTGCCAAGCCCTTTGTGATTTTAGAATTGATTACGCAGGTTAACGATATAGTTTCGGCATGAGCTTAACTTACAGCAC
>CAXGOF010000037.1:0-11175 GCA_964011335.1 uncultured bacterium | reverse complement strand
TAATTGGAGCGCTGCACCAGTCGTTATCGGCGGCGCAACAGGTTCGGGTGCTAAGCGTACTTACAAAGATGCGATTGCATTTGCCAACGGCAATGTTTATCTAGCATACGAAGATAAAGCAACTGGCTCGGAAGAGCACATGTTCTCAATGTCTTCAGACGGTGGCGACACTTGGTCAGCCCCAACAACTATTCCTTCAGCAGGCGCAGGCTACATCACTGATATTGATGTTCATGCCAACGGCCAAGTTGTGATTGTGGTTTCTCTTGCTTTGGCATTCCCAAATGGTTGCTTTGTCAATGTCTCTAATGATCAAGGCGCTACATGGACTGAAACCCGTGTTGATGCTGCTCTTGGCGATGTCGATGGTATTGATGCCTCAATGAGTGGTAATGATTTGCTAGTTACCTTTAATGATGACTCAACAGGCCTGAACCAAACTTACGCAGTTGTTTCTAACGACGGTGGAAACACTTTTGGCCCAATTATGACTCTGTCAGCTGGTGGCGTTGGTAAAACAGCATACCCGGTGTGCTGGACAGAAAATGGCGACATGGTTGTAGCATGGCTAGAAGACGACTCAAGCATTAGTGGTACTAACGAAGATGTTATGGCTGCCTACAGCAGCGACAATGGTGCAACTTGGGGCTCAGCAATGAACTTGACTAATACTGCAGGGCAAGGCTTTGATTGTGACAACCTCGAGGTTTACCACAGCCAGCTAAACGCAGGCACTGGTGGCATGACCAACTTCGTTTTTGAGAATAACACATCTGGCTCAGATGAAGTATTCTGTCTGTCAACTGACGATTACGGAATGAACTTCTACACAACGAACTTTGGCGCAGGCTCATACCCACGCGTTGCTGGTAAGCGTAGCTATGTTGGTGTTGCATATGGCGCTGACCCTAGTGGTGGCTTTGTTGAAAACTCAACGCTAGCTGTTAGCCGCGATGGTGGAGTTACTTTCCGCGCTTCAGCTGACGTGTCACAAGGCGCTTCAACTGGAGATGCTGACTACACAGAAATAGCATTGGATACTGTTTACGATAACTTTATTGTTGGCAGTGTTGAAGATCGCACAGGTCAAAACCAAATGTACGTAGGCGGCTCACGAGCAGGACTTATTGAGCCTGTGGTTGACACAACAGCCCATACTATTCAAGTTAATGTTTCAGGAGTTGGCATTCAGGGAACTTCGTCAAGAGTGCAAATATTTGCCTCAGGTAGTACTGGAGTTGGCGGGGCTATGGTCCCTGATGGTCGTGACACGATGATGATGGTAGATCCAGTTCTTCAAATCAGTCGCTCGTTTGCACCGTTTAGTGTCACAATTGACGCAAATGGCAAAGGTTCAACCCCAACGCTTTCAACGCCTGCGGGTTACCACGGCGCGACATTGCAGTTTGCTGGCCTAGAAATTTTGGGCGGAGGTGTGTTTGGCACACTCATGGAGCCAGTCGCTGTCACTCTGTAATTAGAGTTTAGCGATATTCTTAGAACGCCTCTTAGGAACCACCTAAGGGGCGTTCTTCTATTTTGCAATGATGTTTTGCTCCCCAATCAGTTATTTAGACTATACTGTGCACATGAAGATTTTTACATTTCTCCTCCCCTTTTTCTTCGTTTGTGCAGCCGTGCAGGCGCAAAGCAGGCACACTGTTGACGTGACAGGCATGGCATTTTCTCCGGCTCATCTGGACGTAACTATTGGCGATACCGTTGATTTCGTGTGGGGCAGCGGTGTGCATAACGTTCGCGCTCTCTCGGGGGCATTCGACTCTGGCTCACCGGTAGCTGGCCCATTTACTTTTTCTGTTACGTTCGATCAACAGTTCTTGAATGATAACCCTTTCTCGAATAACTTTTATAAATACCAGTGTGACATCCATGTCACGGCAGGCATGGCTGGATCAATAAAAGTAGTTACTCCAGGTATTCCTGTTCTAGATCTAGCCCCTGATTTGCCTTCAGCTGGTTCACCATTAACATTTAACATTTGGGATGCTTCGCCAAACTCTACGGTGCTGTTGGGCTACTCAATGACTGGCGGCGGCCCTTTTAACTCACCTTTCGGCTTAGCTTTGCTTACTCCCCCTGTAAAGCTAATCAACTCGCTGAATGCAGATTCTGCGGGCCATGCGAGTTTGTCAGTAACTGTTCCAGCGCCAATGCAAGGTCGCTCTATTTGGTTTCAAGCTTTAGATCGCACCGCTACTGTTTTTAGTAACGGCGTGTTCTCGGTTTTTAACTAAAGATTTAAGCGAGTTAAAAAACTTTGCTTGCCTCGGCATCTTCGTTGCCGGAGATGCCGAGTTCTGTTTGTAGCATCTGGCTTAGCATTAATAACTGCGGCCCAATAACTTCGCTGTAATCGGTAGCCTTTTCGGGCTTTTCGAAATCGAAATGACCTGGATCAATGTCGCTTAAATCAATGTTTTGATAGCTACTTGTTGCGTTTATGCTCAAACTAGTGTCGCTAAACCCTCGCCAACTACTAAATGGGGCAAGCAGGTCTTCCTTGGTATACCCAGGAATGACAGTAAAGTTGTCAGGAATAAGGCTAAACAGGTGAGCTACTCGCGTGGTCAGCTCTGGCGCTGGAGGCGTGCTAAGGGTTCCGTTGTAGCCAACGGGGATTAGAGTGCCATTGTCAGCGCGAATTATTTCATATTCGCTGCTTGTATCGAAGACGGCAAAGATGGCTGGCAGGATGAGCTCCATCTGCTCGTCACTAAGCGCTAGGCATAACCTAGCATATTCAGGTATCACAGCATCGTTGTCGTAGAACAGGCCTAATAACTCGTCCCGGTCTACTTGCGATAATATGTTTTTAACCACGGCAAACATTTGGTTGGCAACATCGATTGTGTAGAAGTAGTGATTGCCTTCGACACGATCTAACTTGAGGCTAAGCTCCTCCATCATTGCCTTCGACAGCAAGGCTTGGAGGAGTTCTTCATCCGTGCCTCCTAGCATTTGGGCACCGAAGAAGTCGATGAGAGGTATTTGGCTTAGCATCGATGCCCACATTCCCTTGATGCTAGAGTAAACGTCGGCATTGAGGAAAGCGTGCTCCGTTAGTTGTTCATCTTTGTCTAATTCTGATAGGGATAAAGAGCCTCGAGCATACATGCCAGAAGCGTTACTTGCAGTGACCCGCATTTCGAATTCAGGAATATCAGATAGGCCAATGTCGAATCCAGGCATTCTATCTATTAGCATATCGGCACTTCGTAAAGTTGCTTCAAAACCATCCATGCCTGTTTTTATAGAAGCAGACATGCGTTCATTGATATGCATCATGTTCCGCCCAGCACTGACTGCGTTGGCAGTTAGTGAGAATACATAGTCAGCAGATATGCAGACGCCATGGTCCCCCATGAGTGCTTCAATATTCATGCGACCTAATTCAAGGGCACTAATCGTTTGTGGCGCCAATTCAAGAGCGGATTGCTTGGGCGGTGCAAGGCATGAAGAGATTGCGAGGCAGAGGGCAATTGATGATAAGGCGATTGATTTCATGGTGAGATTCTATGCTATTCTATAAACGATGAGTAGAACTCCGGCGCTTTTTTTAGCGACTATGGCCATCGGCTGTAGTTCGGTGACATCGTATAACGAGCAAATATTCCCCGCTTACGAGGCCTATCGCGATGGCGATGTCTCAGCCGCGGCTGATATTTCTTCAGCTATTTATGAAGAATATTATGACGGTAACAGTCGCGTTATTTTTGCCTTAGAAAATGGCACGATGTTGCGCGACGCTGGCTATTACCAGCAAGCCTTCGACGTCCTTGAACAGGCAGAAGCGACGCTGAAAATCGGTTATGACCAACGCTCTGCGCTTAATGCTAGGGCGCTTACAGAAGGCGCGGCGTCCGTACTTGTGAATCAAAAAACTTTGGCATATACAGGCACGATTTATGACCGAGTTTTGCTAAATACTTATAAAGCTCTCGCCATGCTGGAGCTAAATCAAATTGATAACGCTTTAGTCGAGGCACGCCGAATTGATCAGGCGCAACAAGAGGCAGAAAAACTTTTTCGTGAAGAGTATGATGCCGTAGAAGCAGAGGCAGGAAACAAGGGCTACGCTGTCAACTTAGACAAAATGTATAGCAATGAAGATTTTGTTAAGCAAAACCGTGGTCTGTTTAAAGATACAGGCGTCGGTGACTTCCAAAATCCATTCGCGACGTTTGTGATAGGTATGTTGCGCCGTATATCTCCAAACAATGGCGAAGACCCAACATTTGACTTTAAGTGGCTTGAAGACCGCCTGCCGTCGAATGTTTATGTAAAGCAAGAGCTTGAGGCAATTATGAACGGCGAAGACGTCGATGGCTCTGTCTATGTCATCTTTGAGAATGGGCGCGGCCCGTCGTTGGTTGAAAATAAGATTACTATCCCGACAGGCGTGTTTGGTTATAACTCGAGCCGTGATGGCTTAAGGTTTTTCAACGAAGAATACTTAGCGCTTCCGCGCTTCGTCTCTGGGCGCAAGGCGGCGAATGCCTTAGAGGTTATTGCTGGACCTGCGAATCGTTCTACGACCATGATGGTCGCAGATATGAACCGTATTGCTTTGCATGAATTTAACGCTAGGTATCCAGGTATCCTGATGCGTGAAATGGTGTCATCAGCTATTAAGGGCATTATTTCTGGCGTGGGCCAAGCCGTTGCAGCAGAGATGATGAGCTCGGATGACAATGACATAGCTACTCTTGGATTAGCGCTTGGCATAGGTAGCGTTGTCGCTAAAAGTGCAATAGCTCAGGCTGACGATCGCGCTTGGAAGTCTATCGCGTGTAATTATCAAATCGCCCGCTTTAAGCGCGGTGAGAGTAACACTCTTAAACTGAGTTTGATCGGGGGTAACGCTAATGCAACCGTTGAAATGCCAGACGCTGCCGCAGTAGTTGTGATTGTGCGCTCGATAAATTCTTCCCACATAAATGTGCGCTCTTATGGCTTTGGCACGCCTACAATAAATTAAATGAAATACTTTATTACTCTATTGCTTTTGGGTTTCGCATCTTGCTCATCATCCATTTCTGATATGGCCATGGCTGGCGAAACGTCAACCGGCCTCAATTACGAGTTAGCTCTAATGGATTCATCGGTAAAAGGCAGCGTGCAATTGATGGACGTGGTTTCGCGCCGTAACGGAGACATGCACGTTATTGAATATCAACTTTATAATGCCGATTCCCTCGGAGAAAAACGCGTGGTCGCCACATGGGAGTGGCGCGATGCTGCTGGTATGTCAGTCGGTCTCGACGGCACTGCACAGCAAGCGCGTAAATACGCCATCGATTCTCAGGGCTACCTAACCATTAATAATTCCTCACCAACCGCCAACGTCTCAGGGGTTGTCTTACGTCTAAGATCACAATAATGAAATTACACTCAATTTTAATTCTTTCTGCTGCTGGCACTTTGGGCGCTTGTGGCGCTCCAGAAGTTCGTCACGACCAGCAGGGAGTAACGACTCTCGAGCAAATCGATATCGCCGATTTCCAGCAAGCTGCTGGTGAGCACGTCAATAAAATGATTGCTCAAGGCATCTTCGACGACCAACACTTAACACGCGATTCACGCGGACGCGTTATTTTGGCGTTTGATGTTATCGAGAACAATGCTACTACACGTATTGATACGCGTAACTTGTCGTCATTCGTGATGAGCGAAATGCAAAAGACTAAGAAGATTGTTGTGACTCGCGCCTATTCTTTTAACGAGAAGAATATGTCCCTTGACTCTGTGCGCGAAACACGTGAAATTGAAGCTAGTGACCCATATGCTGCTACCAAAGAAGAGCGCGTGACTCGTGGTTTGGTGACACCTGACGTGGTGTTGACAGGTCGTATTTATAACGAGCGCCGCGAGTATGACGGAGACAAGTCCAATCAAATGATTATGGAGCTTATTGTTGTCTCCATTCAAGACGGCACCGAAATTTATCGAGAGCCTGTCGTTGTTACTAAGCGCACTAACTAATTATGAAAATCAATCAATCAATTCTTTTGGCGGCACTGCTGCTAGCTGTTAGTTGCCAATCAACGGCTTCATCTCAACGTAGTGTTTCGATTGTTGGCTTGGTGCCAATGTCGGGTACATCCACAGAAACTGCCGGTGCTGTTGACGCCGATGTTGAGCGTTCAGGGGCAGGGATTCGCCTAGAAAATCGTGATGGAGCAATTGGCATGGGCGTAGAGCTACGCCAAGCGACTTACGAAAATCCTAGCGTCATTAATGATGATCGTGACGGCACCGAGATTGCTGGTTTTTTCCGTAGATACTTGCAAGACAGTAATAATTCAGCATTCATAGAGGCATCACCTATTTTGGGCCTTGGGCTGGACGATGGTACAGGAAATGAAACAAGCGCATACGCTTTATTGCGATTGTCAGCCGGTTATCGCTGGATGTTGGCAGAGAACATCTTCATCGATGCGGATGCAGGCTATTACATGACTCTGATTACAATGGATACGGATACGGCAGTCCCGTCTACAGAAGAAGATGTTAGCGGTGCCGGTGTTAGCCTAGCTATAGGTTTGAACTTCTAATAATTATTGTAAATTAAGTTCAAAGCGGCGGATTGTACAATGCGTCAATGTTAATCTCGCTTCTAGTATCCTTGGTATTGTGTGCTCAGTCACACAATGCCGATCGCGCTGAAATTATTGGAGGGGTTACGCAGGTTGCGGCGCCTGGCACTCCGGGCTTGATGGCAGTTTACGGAGAAAACGCGTTTGTTGTTTTTTCAGCTGGTAAGCCAGGAAAAGAGCTCCCTGTGGCTGGAGCTGCACGCTACGGCAAAGGCCGAGTTTTTGCAATCGCACACAGTGGTTACTTTTCGTTTACTGACCGTTCCACTACAACGGGAGAGTTCATGATGAATGCTAGGGAGTGGTTAGGCGCTAATGGTTCTCTTGAGGTTAAGGAGTTCAATACATTGGATATTCGCACCAAACAGCAGGCGGACGCGTTGCGACAGTGGGTTTACGACGGTGGCGCATTGCTATTGGCTGAGTGCCCATGGGGATGGGAGCAAGTGACGTCTAAAGATATGCGCGAAGAGTTGCCGTCTAATTGGGTGATGGCGCCAATGGGACTTTGCTTCGCGTCAGGTTATGCCTCAACAAACATGAATGGCAATTATGCGATGGCGAAATCGTTCCCTGACGCAGCCAATGCGGGTGATGCGGCGCGCCGCTTGATGAATGCTCGCGGCAAAGAGTTGTCAGCTTCGGGGATGTTCGCCCTAAACTCAGCAGTGGCTGCGGTACCGCGTCACGATGAAATATTGCGCCCGCTCTTGGCGGAGTATTTTAAATCACAAAAAGGCCGCGCGCCGTTGAAGCGCAAACCCATTAAGAGTGAGGACGTGAGTGCACGATTATGGGTGAGCCTTTATTCGGCGTTCTGGAAGGAGTTGCCCGCTGAAGACGTTACGGCGGCATTGGGTGTAGCCGAGTTCCCAGGAGTGGTTGAGGCTACTGCACCACGCGTGAATACGACTGTCAAGAATGACGGAACGCTCCCTGGCTGGAACTCTACCGGCTATTACGTAAATGCTGGCGAAATACTGACACTGACTTTGGTTGAAGGTGACGCCGCAGATTGGCGCGTCAGAGTTGGCTGTCACAAAGACACTCTGTGGCATTTAGATAGCTGGAAGCGGTGGCCAGAAATAACGGTCGAAAAAAGTATCGCGTTCGATGAGAATGGTGAGATGAAAGTCGCAACGCCTTGGGGTGGCTCTATATATTTAATTCCGACTGGCGAGGCAAAAAAAATAGCGCTACAGTTAAGCGGAGTAGTAGCCCAACCTTATTTTGTGGCGAGTGACGAAAAGTCAGATGCCGCCTGGAGAAAATCTAACAAGAGCGCTGCACCATGGGCTGAGCTCGTAGGGCGCAATGTAATTATTTCTATACCTACGGCGTCGTTGAAAAAAATAAAGAATCCGCGCGCCGTAACGGATTATTGGGACGCGCTGCTTGCAAGCCACTGTGATTTGGCCGGCATCCCAATATTACGACGTCCGGAACGCTTCGTTGGCGACCAACAAATTTCTGCGGGCTACATGCACTCGGGATATCCAGTGATGACATGGATGGATGTGGTCACCCCAAGTAATGGGCGGATTGCTCCAATCCTAGATTTGCAATTGTTACGCAAGCAGGGTAATTGGGGGTACTTTCACGAACTAGGGCACAATCGTCAGCGCGGCTGGTGGACATTCGGCGGCACCGGAGAAGTTACCAATAATTTGTTCTCATTACATGGCGGTGAAGTAATGGCAGGCATTGATCCTTGGGAAAACAAATGGCTACAAGGACAAAAGAAAGGGGCGGCAAAATACCTAAAAGATGGCGCCGACTGGAGCGAATGGAAAAAGAGTCCGGGTATTGCGCTAGTAAGCTTTGCCATGATTCAACGCGAGTTTGGCTGGCAGCCCTTCCAAACATTTTTCGCGGACTACGAAAAAGTTGCTGCGAGGGACCGTCCTAAAAGCGATCAACAAGAAATCGACGGCTGGGTAGTGCGCATGTCGCTTATCTTAGAACTAGATTTGCGCGATTACTTTAAGCGTTGGGGCTGGCCTCTGTCCGAGACTGTTCTTGGTCATGTGGAACTTGATGCGCTTAAGATCTGGGATGCAGACTTTCGCTGGTCGCAGTAGCTTTTAGAAACCAGCAATCTTAGTTTTGCCAAAGGTAATGACGTCATTGTCGTTTGCTATGTCCACAGCCAAATCGAAGTTTGGCTTAAGGGCATTGATTTCGAGGTCGCTGAATTCGCCAAATTTAAGAGTGACGATACCGCCAGTAATATCGTAGCGCACCCATTGGTATGCGTCTTTATCCGTAGCCACCCCAAGGTCGCGCCATAGCACTAACAATGCATCAGCCTCGACAGCAATAATTTCTCCGGCAGGATTGTCAGTAACAACAACGCTCGTGTCTTCCATCACCCAATCAAAAGTTTGCGAATTATTGTCGCGACGTGTAATTAGCCATTCTGTTTGCACATCATGTACATATAAAGTGGAATCGTAGCTAGGAGTGTTTTGTTGAACAGGGACGAAGGCTACAAGCTCGTTTCGTACTGTGCTATTGTCGCCGCGCTCGAACCAGCCACCCAAGTCTTTGTATAAACCGTTGAGCTGGTTGGTTAGCGTCGAACAACTTAAGCAAGCGCTTGATTCGGCGCGCCATTGCCAAGCAGTATCTTGCCAGCCAGCAAAGCGCTGTGAGTTTGCATCGACAATGTCGTAATCCAGCATGCTTTGGAAGCTAGACTGCAAGTTAGTGGACAATAACTCGAGTGCACAAATTTCGGCGTTGCCACCGGCGGTTGGTGCTGTGACCGAAAATTCTATCTGTACATACGGACGATCAGGGAATTCTGACCCCAGGCCTTCGCCGTTGTAATAACCAGCATGCCCCGGGACGGCTGAGGCAACAACTTGCGGGTAGGCAAGTTCAATTCCACTAGGCGCAGAAATGAGGTAGCCGTTTGGGAAAATATCACCAACTGGTCCGGTATAAGTGTGAGTGTCGATATTTAGCGTGCCATCTGGGTCAGCTATAAAATCGTGCAATGTTGGTGAGAATTTCCCGACATGTTCCAGCTTCATTTCAATGTCGCCAAAACTTAAAGATATCGTCCAGGTAGGCTCGTCGTCTAGATAAAGACCGGAAGTAGGCCCGTCGTAACTGATAGCGGTGATAGTGGCGCTGGATGGTGAATAATACATCGGACGTCGCGCATGCAGTATCTCTGCTGGATTAGCGCCTGCGTAGAACCCAAATACACCTGCTCCGAGGTCGACGACCTCGGCATTACTTTCGCTAAAAAAACCAGCAAAAGCAGTTTTACTGTTGCCATAAGCTAGTTCGGTCATTGGCTTGAAATGCGCACCAAAAGGTGCAAAGTGCATATAAGTGTTTGCCGTGTCGTCTATGTAGCCCGGGGTCAGGGCTCGGTTGTTCTCGGCTAGAGAGTACGAAAACGGTAAATTTAAAACATCTTTCGCATTGGCGCAGGCATTAAAAGCAGAAGCTGTCTCCTCATCCTTCGCTCCACATCCGGCAATTGAAATTGCAACAAAGGCAACCATAGTTATAGCGAAGCGATTCATCGCATCTATTATAGCGACGAAAGCGATTTCATGAACGCGACCAATTCGGCTAACTGCTCATCACTTAATAGTAGGCGGTTTAAGGTCTCTTCGCGGTGGCCTACACCCGGAAACCCAGGCAATAAATTGTAAAATCCAACGACTTCTTCAAGAGTCTTAAAGCGTCCGTCATGCATATATGGTGCAGTAGCAGCTACATCGCGCAGTGACGGGGTCTTCATCGCACCCACGGTGTGCTCGTTCGAAATCATATAAAGCATCTGGCCGTTTGCCTTCCATGAAGTATCGTCGCTAAACTGATTGCGCCCGTTAAACAAATCGAGGCGTACTTTCTCAATTCCTTCCGGGCGACCAATTTCCGGGGGGATGTCTTTGTAGGGTTCTAATCCTATATTGTGAAACTGCCCATCACTTAACAGTGGGCCAAAATGACAGCTAATACAATTAGCCTCGCCAACGAATAGCTTCATTCCGCGTTGCGCTTGTGGACTCAATGCTTTGATTAATTCTTCGTCTTCTGTGCGCAAACCTTCGACGAATAAATCGAAGTTACTTCTCTCAGAAACGATTGTTCTCTCAAAGGCTGCAATTGCTTTTAGAGTCTTTGCAAATGCCGTATTAACGGCAAGCCGGCTTTCTTCAGTCAAAGCCATCCAGTTGGTATTGAACTCTTCGTTAGGCGCTGCATGCGGCGGGAGAGTTAAATCTTGCGCAACGGCGGGTATCTTGCCAAAGAGGTTTTGCCATTCATTAAGTAATGCTTCATCAGAGGCTATGGTGCGCAAAAGACCATAGCGCGACCCATGCATTTCGAGAGAAGACTCAATTGGTTGCGCGGCTTGCGCCCACAGAGAATCAGCGCTGCCGTCCCAAAAAACGAAATTGTTGAAGGCGGCATTACGTACCGTAGGTGTGTTAAGAGTGCTGACTCCATCTCCAATGGCAAATTGAAGGCCGTCAGCCCAACCCAATTCAGGATTGTGACAGCTTGCACACGATTGGGTGGTGCCTTCGCC
>CAXGOF010000036.1:0-11597 GCA_964011335.1 uncultured bacterium | reverse complement strand
GGGTGGTGCTATGGAAGTAGTAATCGTTTTCAACGACTAAATCGGCGTCGCCCACTTGCGCATCGACGTCGCCAAACTCGAGCTCGACGTGCTTGGAAATGTTGTTACGCTTTTTGCGATCATCGTGAATCGGTGGTTCGGGGGTCACCAATGCTTGCTCGGGAGTCACGATGGTTTCGAGCAGTTCGTATTCGACCTCGATTAACTCGCAGGCCTCAATCGCGGTGTCTTCATCGATTGCTGCTACTGCCGCCACTTCGTCGCCAATAAAACGCACTTTGTCAGTCGCCAATACATTTTCATCTGGTGTCCATGGGATGACCCCGTACTTGATTGGCAATTCGCTACCGACCAAAACAGCGTACACGCCTTCAAGCGCTTCAGCCTTTGAGGTATCAATTGACAAAATTTTCGCATGCGCATACGGGCTGCGCAGCGTCTTTGAGTGCAGCATGTTTGGTAGGCTGATGTCGTCTGTGTAAATAGCCTCGCCGGTTGCCTTAGCTAGAGCATCAACTTTGCGGCTGGGCTTGCCAATAACCTTAAAGCCTTCTCCCCAAGGAGCGCCAGGGCCGTGTTTGTCACGAGCGGCCATTTCCGCCTCCGTCTTTTGCAGCCGACTCGACGGCAGTGTAAATCTGGGTGTAGCCAGTGCAGCGGCACAAGTTGCCGGCTAGGGCCTGCTTGATGTCGTCGCGATTTGGGCTGGCGTTATTTTCGAGTAGTGCCTGCGCAGACATAATCATGCCTGGTTGGCAAAAACCACACTGCAAAGCACCAGCCGCATCAAAGGCGTTTTGTAACAGCGAGGCGCCTTCTCCGCCGTTTGCACGGTGCTGAACCGCTAAGCCTTCGATAGTCGTAATGGCTTTGCTCTCAACAGTAGAGGGCAGTGTGAGGCAGGACAGCATGGGCACACCATCGACTTGAACAGTGCACGAACCGCAATCACCCTTGTCACAACCCTGCTTAGAACCTGTCAAGCCAAGTTCATAGCGCAAGATTTCGAGCAAAGTGTAGTGCTCTGGAGCGGCGACATCGACTGTATCGCCGTTGATTTTGAGGTGAAATACCCGCATTTGTCCATATTGTAGCTCAATTACCCTTAAAAAAAGCAAATTTGGACGGCAAAACAGCCCTCCACTTGCTATATTGCTAACGCTCAGCAGGTCGTCATTTCGACGTCAGGCGTCGAGCGGGCTCATTTAGCCCCCCTAAAAACAGGAGATTAAAAAATGTCAGATCAAGAAGTATTAGTTGTCCAATCAAAAATTAAGAAGTACATCAAAGCCAAATCAGGCATGTCCACTTCAGGTTCCGTGGCAGGTCATCTTTCTGGCCTAATCGCTCAAATGTGCGATCAAGCTATGGATAACGCTGCAGCAAGTAAGCGTAAAACAGTCATGGACCGCGATTTTGGCGGGAACGGCGAGTAAGCTTTTATTCGCAACACTATGCCTTTCGGCATGCAGCCTAAGTCAGCAAGCGGATCTTGCTGACTTAGGTTTTGTTGTTTATCGAGCCGGGATGGAGCCGGGTTCGCAGCGTGGGCTAGCGACAAATGGCGCAGTGATTGCCTTGTCAGGGACAGGTGGTTATGTGACATGGTCGCTTGACCATGGCGAGACCTTTACTGGCAGACTAACCATTGATGAGAAATTAGACTACCGAGACGTAGAAATATTAAATGATGGTAGGACTATCGTTCTTATGTCTGCTGGCCCTGGGGAGGCTTCAACAGTTGTCCAGCTCGAATTAATGGGGACAAAAACCCTGCTGCGTCCCGCCTTGGTCAACACGGAGGCAGAAGGATTTTGGGACGGCATTGCTTTCTGGAATGGAAGTAATCGCGGTGTGTTAGTCGGCGACCCTATCGATGGTAAATTGACTGTAATGATAACTGATGATGGTGGCGCTTCATATCGCAATGCTTCAAATCCGCCAGATGTAGGAGATCGTCAGTATTGTTTTGCGGCATCGGGTACAAGCCTAGTCACTCTTTCTCAAAATACCGTACTCATAGCCACTGGAGGCACTGAATCACAGGTTTGGCGCTCTGAAGATGGCGGCGATAATTGGCAGGCCATTGATATCCCCTTTATAAGTGGTAGTGATGGCAGTGGAGTTTTCTCGATGGCATTCAAGGACGCATTGCACGGAGTCATCGTCGGTGGCGATTATGAACATCCAGAAGTAAACGAGCAAGTCGCAGCTTACACGAATGACGGCGGGCTGACATGGACGGCGTCTACAGTCATGACGGGTGGATATCGCTCGGCTGTCGATTGGCTTAGCGAATATGAGGCTTGGTTTGCTGTTGGCCCCGACGGTTGTGATTGGTCACTCGATGGGGTTACGTGGCATGCTGGGCCTATTGGTTTCAAGGGTCACACTATTGTTAAAGGCTGGTCGTCTTTTGTTGAAGGCAAGTTGTTAAAATTAGATTAATGGAATTAATAGATGCTATCCGTCAGCGCCGTTCGATTAAACACTTTGATGCCGAACATCGCCTTACTGAAGATGAATTACGCCACTTATTGGGGCACGCTTTTTTGGCGCCATCTTCTTTTAATATGCAAAACTGGCATGTGGTAGCTGTTGATGATCAGGCACAGCAAAATGCCTTGTGTGAGGCTTCATGGCACCAGGGGCAGGTCAAAGATTGCTCGGTGACTTTGATATTGGGCGGTAGCATTACAGGCTATAAAAAGGTGGCGCGCTTTACGCGAAAAGCCCCTGAAAAGGTCCAAGAGATGTTTGCAGGCTTTGTGAATGGACTGTACGACGGGAATGAGCAGCTGCAGCGTGATGAGGCAGTGCGCTCCATTGGGTTGCTAGCGCAAAATATTATGCTGATAGCTAAAGATATGGGGCTCGATAGTTGCCCGATGATTGGCTACGACGCGGCTATGGTCGCGGAAATTGTTGGTTTGCCAGAAGATTGCCTACCCTTAATGATGATCACCGTGGGTAAAGGAGTGAAAGCCGCTCAAGCTCGAATGGGACTTTTTGACTTCGAAGAGCTTGTCTCCCACAACTCCTTTGGGGAAAAGGTCTTACGTGGAGAAATTGACGATAAATAATCACAGTTGAGTTAAAGCTAAAGGCCGGAAATGGCCGATATATAGCTACTCAGCGATGAAATTACTCAATACCGACAGCTTACTCAAGAAAACTGCCCTATGGGCAGTGATTCTCGTGCTTGGTACCGCCATGCTTTCATGGCGCCAATGGACGACTGCGCGCCAACAAATAGAGCCCTTACAGGCCAATGAGATTTCGCAAGTTTACTCAGAGTTCTGGAATGGCCAGCAAGACTCTTGGGCTGAAGATGTAGCGCGAATTGCTAATCGTATTCAACCCGAATCGACTAGCTCTGAAGTGTTAAGCGCATACGGCATTGGCAACGTTATCTGGACGGACGCTACAGGGATAGTTTCCCAGACGCGTGAGTTAGCGCCGCGCTTAATGTCCTCCCTGCTTTATTTGAATAGCAGTCTGCCCATTTATGACATTGATGCACCAGGCATAAAAACGGATTCTGCTGGTTTCCCGGTTTGGGTTAGCCCGCGGACTAATGGCAAGGGCGAATTAAGTGGATGGATTGCCGTCCTCGCGGACCGTGATGCGATGCTGAGCGAATTTGAAAGGCGTATCGGTTCGCCGATAGTTATAGAAACTGTTGAAGGCCAGTATTTATCGCCAGCGGCCGATGAGTTAGACCGCTTTCATAAATTGCAAAAGGGAACTTCGGATTTGCAGTTTGATAATCGTACTGAAACCTATTCGCGGTTGTTTTCGTTTTATGGTGCGCGCGGTTTGCAGGTGCACGTAATTAGCGATCGTACTGAAGAGGCGCTGGCTTTGGCGGCGAGTACCAACATGTATTTGTTAACCCTAGGTGTCCTTAGCTCAATAGTATTACTCTTAGGCCTTTTCTCCATCGGAGGTCGCCTGAATAAGATGCGCCACTTTGCTGCTCGTCTCGAGGATTCTATTGAAACAGCAAACTATAACGCTGACTTCACGATTAGTGGGCATGATGAAATTGCTCATCTTGCTGCGTCGTTTACGCGAATGAATGAAAAGATTCGTTCGCAAGTAGAGCAATTGCAGGAGGCAAGTGATAACGAGCGTATTGCTAATCAGTCAAAAAGTGAGTTCCTAGCAAACATGAGCCATGAAATCCGCACTCCCATGAATGGTATTATGGGGATGAGCGATTTGTTGCTTGAATCAAAGCTAGACAGCGAACAACGTGATTTTGTCGAAACGATTAATCGCTCCGCTCAGGCGTTAATGGTTATCATTAACGACGTCCTTGATTTTTCTAAAATCGAATCTGGTAAAATCGAATTAGAATCCATTGACTTTGATTTGCATGAAGTGGTTGAAGACACCGTCTCGTCATTGGCTGCGAATGCTTCGTCCAAAGGCCTCGAGTTGTTGGTTGATATCTCGCGCACAGCTTCACAGCGTGTAGTAGGCGACCCTGGTCGATTGCGACAGGTGCTATCCAACTTGATTGGCAACGCGATTAAATTCACAGAGCACGGCGAAATAGTGGTCCGAGTTTCGCCTGGCTTTGGCGGTAAGATGCGCTTCGAAGTCATTGATAGCGGCATTGGCATCGACAAAGAAACCCAAGATAAATTGTTTACGGCCTTCACTCAGGCTGACGCTTCGACAACGCGCCGCTTCGGCGGGACAGGTCTAGGGCTTAGTATTTCCCGCCAGTTGACAGAGTTAATGGGTGGCGAAATTGGGATTGAATCAACATTGGGTGAAGGCTCGATGTTCTGGTTTACAATCGCGCTAGAGAAAACGTCAAGCAATAGCGAAATAAGCGCCGATATCCGCTTGGATGGATTAAATATTTTGTGCGTTGACGATAATGATACTAATCTAAAAGTACTCGCAAGGCAACTCAGCGCTGCGGGGGCCGTAGTTTTCACAGCATCATCAGCAGCACTTGCGGACGATATCCTTAGTAGCGAAAAAGTTCACCGCTTGCTGGTTGATTACCAGATGCCTGCTGAGGACGGTGTTCAGTTCGCACGACGTTTGCGCGAAAGCGAACGGCACCGTGATTTGAAAATGGTTTTGATATCCTCGGTTTGTGATCGTTCGCAGTATCCGAGCGACACCAATGAAGTCGTTGACGCTTCTCTTATTAAACCGGTGCGTGGTGCCCAGCTTATTGCTTCGTTGTTTGAAGAGCGTGTCGCTGATTTAGATATAGCGGATTTGCTCGCAGATGTTGAGGAGGCGATGGGCGCTGAACAGTCTGGTTTCATGCAGGGCATCAATGTGTTGCTTGCGGAGGACAATGCTGTAAATCAAAAAGTTGCATTGAAAATGCTTAGCGCGCTTGGCTGCAATGTCGACGTGGTCGAAAATGGTGTTGAAGCCGCCGCCGCTGCTGAGAAAGGTAACTACGACATTGTGTTTATGGATTGCCAAATGCCAGACCTCGATGGTTATGGCGCAACCCGTCAAATTCGTAGTCACGAAGCAGGGCGTAAACGTGTGCCCGTAGTGGCGATGACCGCGAACGTAATGCAAGGCGATCGCGAAAGATGCATAGCAGCTGGTATGGATGACTACGTCTCTAAGCCGGTTGCAAGAAAGGAGTTAGCGGCTATTGTCAGCAAGTGGCGAAGAAGCTAAGCTTCTTCCGATGAAATACTGCCTCGCCTCTATGTTCTTGCTGCTTTCCGCTTGCTCTCAGCCCGAGCGCGAAGAAAGCGTCCTGCGCTTCACAGCAATCCCTGACACCAATTCCTCTGAGCTCGAGGCTAAGTTTAAGCCTGTAGCGGCATACTTGTCCAAAGAGTTGGGCGTGAAAGTTGAATATGTCCCTACTGCTGATTACAGTGCCTCGGTTGAGATGTTTAAAAACGGCGATGTCCAGTTTGCGTGGTTTGGCGGTGTGTCCGGTGTCCAAGCACGCGATGCAGTGGAAGGTTCGCAAGCAATCGCGCAGGGTGTTGAAGACCCAAAATTTAAATCGTACTTCGTGGCACACGAATCAACCGGCATCAGTCTCAGCAAGGAATTCCCTAAAGCCCTAAAGGGCTTAAGTTTCACGTTCGGCTCTTCACAGTCAACCTCGGGGCGCTTAATGCCAGAGCACTTTGTAACAGACCGCACTGGTCAGCAGCCATCAGACTTTTTTGGCAACGAGAACAGCTTTTCTGGCTCTCATGATAAAACGGCCAAGCTTGTTGAGGCCGGAACTTTTCAGGCTGGTGCACTGAACTATATGACCTACGACCGAATGGTTGCTGATGGTGACCTCGACCCAGAAGTTTGTAAAGTCGTATGGGTGACCCCAACTTACCCTGACTACAACTGGACGGCGCACGGCTCTCTGGACCCAGCCTTGATTACGAAATTGCAGCAAGTATTGCTCGAGATGAAAGATCCCGCGTTGTTGAAGGCCATCGATCGTCCAAATGGCTTAATTAAAGCGACTAACGCAGATTTCGCGCCGGTGCACGAGCTAGTGGTCCAACTCGGTTTCTTGTAAGACGTTACACTGTTGGCGTGACTGATCTCGCTATCGACTTGCAGCATGCTGATCTTTACCTAGATGGTAAACAGATTTTGCATGACATCACTTTGCAAGTACAGCATGGCGAATGCATTGCTTTGCTCGGGCCGAGTGGGTCAGGTAAAACATCGTTGCTGCGTATGTTAAATGGCGTGATTGGCGATGACTTGAAAAGCTCCGAGCAACGATCTCATATCGGGTTTGTGCATCAAGACCACTCGCTGGTACCAAATGTGCGTGTATCGAATAATGTGTTGATGGGTAGGCTGGGGTCATTAAGTTTTTGGCAATCTTTAAAGATGCAATTGCGTCCTGGTAAAAAAGAATTGGCGGCAGTGCATGCGATCCTAGAACGTGTGGGTATCGCTGATAAGCTGTTCGAACGAACGGACTCGCTTTCTGGTGGTGAGCAGCAGCGCGTGGCTTTGGCGAGAGCTCTTTATCAAGAACCGCAAATGTTATTGGCTGACGAACCAGTGGCGTCTTTAGATGCGAGCCGTGCACGCAAAATAATCGAAGTGCTACACGCAACGGCCCATGAAGAGAGCTGGACTTTCGTCGTGTCTTTACATGACGAGGCGTTGGCTAGCGAATTTTTCCCGCGCATCGTGAGACTCGAAGGCGGACGTATTGTTAGCGATGGCGCCTATGTCTAATCGCGCTCGGATTTTGCTTAGTATTGCCATTGCTTCATTGGCCGCATATTTGTATTTAGGCATTTCGGTGAGAGAGCTTTTCCCGCGTGGCAACGGTATAGAGATTGTGCAGCAGTTTGCTGCCGCGGCTCTAGGGCCCGAAGCAAACACCCAAAACATCCTGATGGCTTTGCTAGTTACGGTGAAATACGCTGTGGCTGCAATCACCTTGGCTTTGGCTTTGGCTTTGCCGCTGAGTGTTATTGCAAGCAGCAGCTTTTGGTCTGGATGCGGAATAACTTGCCATGTCCTGCGGTGGGTGGTTCGTTCGTTCATTGCTTTAATGCGCTCGGTGCACGAGCTACTATGGGCGGTATTGCTTTTATCCGCTATGGGGCTGTCTCCGATATCTGCAGTCATTGCCATAGCAATTCCATATGCCGGTACGCTTGCCAAGGTATTCTCTGACATTATCGATGAGTCATCACTAAAAGCCGAAAATGCGTTAAACTCCATTGGTGCCTCACGCTGGCAAAAATTCTTTTTCGGGCGACTGCCTCAAGCCATCCCTGATATTCTGTCATACGCTTTTTATCGTTTCGAATGCGCGTTGCGCTCATCAGCTATTTTAGGATTCTTCGGTTTTCCCACCCTGGGTTATTACATTAAGCTAGAGTTTGACAACTTAAATTACGCAAAGGTGTGGGCGTATTTATATGTATTATTGGCAATGGTAGTGGTGGTCGAATACTACAGCATGCAACTTCGACGGAGGTTCGTGGCATGAGCCGCAAGCAAGGCGTCGAACAGCTGTGGCAGCGCCGTCAGCGCAGTAAACTAGTGCGCTTCACCATTGTGCTAGCTGCCATCGCTACAGCCTGGGCATGGATGTTCTCTGACATTACCTTCGCTGATTTATTTACTGAGCAGCGGGTTAAAAACTGGAATCGTTTCTGGACTAAAGACGCAGTACCCGACGCACCCAATGGTTTCGGTGCATGGTTAGGCGAACAGATGAGCGCTTATGGCTATAAAGCATTGTTCGCCACCTTAGCTATTTCGGTAGTAGCAATATTCATAGCGGGGGCGAGCGGCCTGTTACTTTCCTTCGGCGCGGCGCGTACTATTGGCGGATTACAGCCAAGTCTCTTCTCGCCGGTAACCAGAATAATCTGTATCGTGCTGCGCGCAATACCAGAATACGTTTTAGCATTTTTGCTACTCGCAATATTCGGTGCAACCGCATGGCCAGCAATCTTGGCTCTAGCCATTCACAACGCCGGCATTCTCGGACGTCTTGGCGGTGAAGTCGTAGAGAACTTACCAAGCCGTCCGCTGCAATCGCTTGATGCGCTCGGCGCGTCCCGCTCGAAACTGGCAATTAACGCAGTTTTCCCGATGGGGATTGCGCGTTATTTGCTGTACTTCTTTTACCGTTTCGAAACCTGTGTACGCGAGGCAACAATTCTCGGAATGCTCGGAGTCGTTTCGTTGGGATACTATGTGGTCGAAGCCCGTGCACATAATGACTATGATCAAATGTTGTTGCTGATTTGCTTGGGGGCAGTGTTGGTGTTTCTCGCCGATGTTATTTCTGATGTCGCGCGCAAGCTATTACAATAAGCGCATGCAAGTACTCTCAATCCGCTTTTGCGCAATTTCACCCGAGGCCGATAACTTAGTCGAGTTCTTAGGCTTAGGCTTGGGAATGCCTTGTGTTGAAAAGCACCTGGTTGAGAGCGACCCTGATTCGCTGAAGGGCGGCATTTTTGCTGCCGGCGACGGCAGCTGGATTGAAGTCTGGAAAGACGGCCCGCAAATGCCTCCGGGCATTATGCTGCAAGTCGTAGTCGATGACGCCGACGAAATGTTTCAGACCGCTAAAGCGTATGGATTATCTCCGCGCGGGCCAATGGTCACGCACGGCGAAAAAGTTTATTCGATTGTTGCACCGGGTGGCTTGGTGATGACTTTTCAGTCGAAGATAGGTGAGTAATCCGCTAGAGCCATATCCCACAATTTTATTCTAGCCCTTACCGCGTCACAGCCAGCTTGATAGGCTTCGTCTATTTTCTGCTGATCGGTCCCGCATAATTCTTGAATCATTAACCGTGAGAGTTCACCATGACTGCCGCCATCGATTTCAATGTGTCGGCGGAAATAAAATGCCAGGTCTTGCCATTTATGGGCATCTGTTTTTTCTAGGCTATCGAGTAGGGCGATGAACATATCCGGGATAACATCTTCGCGGCCATGAGTGAAAAATGCCGCAACGACATGAGGCTTTGATGTTTTGATCGCCTGTAGTGTAGACTTCACAAATTCGCGTGCAGCCTCCGGAATAGCGGCGTCTTCAATCGCAACCAGCGGATCTTCGCCGTTGCGGATTTTCCCGACGAAGTTATTGATGGGGGCAATATCAGAGCCAGCTTTTTGCATCGCATTAACATACATCTCAAAATGCGAGAGCGGTTCGCCGTATCGGTCATAATCAGACTCTTCATCAAGAGCGATCTCGTTGATAAACCGACGGAGCTTACTATTCGAAGTGGGAACCCAAATATTATCAACGCAAGTTAAGGTGCCCTGCAGCGTCTTTAAAAGACACATGAAGTCCCATACAGCAAACACGTGTGTTTGCATGAAGAGCTTTACCTTATCCGCTGTATTCACACTCTCGTAAAGAGGGTGCGAATACAATTCGGACTTAAGATTGCTGAGCTCAGACTGTAGCGTTTTCACGGCATGCATTAGCGTAAACGGCAAAGCGCTCTTCGCGGTCTGCTATAAATTTATTTATACCAGCAAGCAAGCTCTCGGCATCAATTTTGGCTTCGGCAATGACTTCTTCGCCTGAGCCACCTGTACGCCAGCGATCGTCCCAATCGGAGCCCATCGCATATTTGAATGAGGTCTTGTGTGCCGTCCATAGCCACATCATTTGACGTGCGCCATTGGTGATGAATGTAGAGTTAAACCAGTCGGCTTCCGACGCAATGGACTCTTGATAAGCTGCGTCTTGCTTCATGAATAGCTCATGTGAAACAGCGGCAACCAATTTAACGTTTGGACCATTGCCATCAAAAGCGCCTGCCTTCAACAGCTTAATCACTTCAGCAGTAGAAGATGTCCCGCGCACAAACACACAACCATCTTTTGGACGGCTGGCATCATAGTCACGAATCAGATACGCGCCTTTCGCTGCGTCTAAGTAACTGCCCATGCCAAGTCCCTCGCGATCAGGTATTTCTACATTTGGGCGCGTGGTATGCAACGCCACAATCGGAGTGTCACAAGCAAGTGCTGCGGCCAAAGCCGGGCCCACTTCGTTCGGCTCGTATGGGTGAATATCAATCACTTGGCCACGCGGGAAGAATTGCGTAATGCCTGGCGAGAAAATACCAAAGTGCGTACGACTATCCTCAGCAGTCTCTGGTCCTGAGTGCCCTGCAATCCAGATCGCCTTACCCATGCGGTTTGGTGAATCTTGTGCTAACTGCGAGAACAAGCGCATCGGACCGTACTTCAAGTACGAGAACGAGCCGTATGTTGAACACGAGCCCCAGTAGCCAACGTAAGAGTTTTCAGGGTCATCCGACATGTTTGTCGAAGCCAATCCGCAAATGAGGCCCGCGTTTGAGAACTCAGTAATTGCAGTCGGCAATAATGAACCTCCGACATTTTCAGAACGGTCGTACCAACCAAAACCTTTTTGGCCACCCCAATCCTTCATGAAGCCATCAATGTTCGTTGAGCCAGCCAAATCTGCAGAAGCGGCAACCACGATAGGGCGGCCATATTTCTCTCGGCCGACGCTGTTCATGTATGCAGCAACATTTGATAATCCTTTGCGGTTAGGCTGCATTTCACCGGGCTTGAAAAACATATCTTCAGGTAACTGCGCTGGGTCGCTTAAGGCTGCATCCTGGTATGGGTCTTCTGCCCCCAAGCGGAAGCCATCTATGTCCGCTAATGCTGGTACGCTGTCGCCCAGCTCAACCAAGCGATTTGCCAAGTACTCGCAGAAAGCGCTATCGTCAAGCAACGACATAACTTCTTGCAAGTTAGTAGCTGTTTGCGTTTTGAACTCTTCTGCAGTGTCAGGCTTACTTTGACCGAAGCCAGTGAACTCTACGCCGTATTTGTCGGAAAAGAATTTTTTCGTACCCCAGAATATTTCAGAGTTTGGCTTGTGCGCCGCGCCATGTGAGGCGTAGCCTTCAATCCCATAGCCACGGCCCTTGATTGTTTTAAACCAAGTACAACGTGGTTGGTCACCGTCAGCAAAAACGTTTTCTAACAAAGTGGAAGTCACCTGAGCATAATCCGTGCCATCGACAACACCACGCGTACGCCATCCGTATGAATCGAACCATTCTTGTGGCTCGCCATAGACCATTGATGAG
>CAXGOF010000035.1:0-11790 GCA_964011335.1 uncultured bacterium | reverse complement strand
ATTTATGGGATGATATCGATTATTTTCATACGCTAAAAGCTGCTATGACTTTGAATTCAACTGCTATTGGCGTCGGCAGATTGCGAATCGACAATGTCGTGCGAGCTGCCTGGATGCCAGTGAAGTGTTTAGCGTATACTTCGTTATAAGCACTAAAGTCACGTTTCATGTCAATCAAATAAGCGGTAACATCAACTACATCGTTCAGTGTTAAACCACTAGCTGCTAACACCGCTTTAATATTCGCAATGACCTGTTCGGTCTGAGCGGCGACATCGTAATCAAGCCGCTTATCGTTTTCATCCACTATGGGACCGCCAGGTATCTCGTTAGTCTGCGGAGTCCGAGAACCGACGCCTGACAAGAAAAGCAAATTGCCTACTCTACGAGCATGCGGGTAAGCTCCGACTGGGTCGGGAGCGTTGTCAGTATTTACGATGGAGTCAGACATGTTTTATTTTGAAAGGATATTGCGGTCGCCTTGGTACGTTTCGCTGCTATCTTCATCGTACTCAAATAACTGCGAGGAACTGTGCTGCGGACACAAAGACAACAAGGCTTGCCCAGTACCATAAACGGCTTCGTAACCGAATAGCTTGCCGCTGTAATTATTGGTCTCGCCCATTACCGCAGCTAGCCACCACATCGCTTTCATGCGTTGCTCGCCATGAGCTTCGGTCGCAAACTGACGCGCAAGTTGAGAGACATCTTCGAGGCGACCCTCTTCAAGTAACTCAAGAAGCTTGCGATTCCATTCATCGTCTTTTTGTGAATAAATTTTATCGTTTTGCGGATCAATTGCTTCTGTGTACATCCGGTTCGACAATGAAGTCGAAGCAGCTACTGCAACTTTTTTACCACTTGCTTCAATGGCATCACGAGCAGCCTTGCCTAGCACCAAAGTTTCACCGCGGTCGGCATAAACATTGCACGAGACAATACCTATTGGAATGCGGTTCTCGGGGTTAAGCAACTGCGCAACGACTAAAGAGCCTGTATCGACTGGGAAGCCATGGTAGTTGACAGTACGCGCAGCCAATCCACGCCTTTTGGCCGCTTCGCAATACCTTTCGGCGAATTCGGAATCTACTTTTAAGTCGTAATTAATAGTTCCTAAATCGTGAAAATCGTCGTCAACCTTTGACCAACGCGGATTCGGATCTGCCTGCATTTGATGGCCGATGATGCTGTGCCACTGTGTGCTGTAAATCAACAACTGTTCCGCTCCAGAATCTGTCAACTGTTGCCGCGCATCTGCGAAGGAATCATGCAGGCGCTGCCAGCCTTCGTTGCGCTCTGCCGCTAGCAGCAGTTGTGGTCGACTGGGAGCTACGAATCCGAGAACTACGCTCATTGCTTCGATCCCCGCCACTCGACGATAGCGTTGCCCGTACCAATCACAGTGCCGTAACCATAAACCTCGCCCGGATAATCAGGTACACCGAGAGCGCCAAATAACCAGGTGAGCGCACCCTCCCTACATTCTGAGATAGCTTGCTCAATAAAATCGGGCATCTCATCGAGTATTTGCTGGCACTTACCCTCGCGCATCAAACCGAGAACGTGTTCGTCCCAAGCAGATTGATTGGCGTTGTAAATATGCTCGTGTTGCGGATCTTCAGGGTCAGCCGGCTCAGAAGTGAAGTGACGATGCGACAAAGATGTAGAGGCCAACAGCACCGCCCTCTTGCCTGACTCTTCAACTGCTTCGCGAGTTGCTTCGCCGAGTGCAAGCATTTCTAACTCACCCGATTCATTGGAGTAGTCAGAGTGAGTACTCCCTGATGATATGCAGACGATTTTCTTATCCCACTGCGGACGCGCAAGGTGACATGACGTAATCGTGCCGTAATCAACTCGGAAGTCTGGATTGCGCATCATGTGCATTTCGAGGCCGCGTTGCTCGGCAGCTGCGCAAATGCTTTCCGCAAGCTCGACATCTACCTCTAAATCGAAGTTGAATCTGAACAAATTCGGGAAAATCGGATCTACCGAAAAACCGGAAAACTGTGGTACGCCGAGCAAGTGATGACCCACACGCGTTTTCCAGTGCGGAGTATGGATAATCAACACATCGAAGTCCTTAGCATCTAGGGACTGCTGCAGTTTCTGGTAGCCGTCATGCAATGCTTGCCAAGCGCCAGCACCACTTGAGCGTGGTTCATTTTGTGGAGGGTTAGCAGCGTAAACCAAGTGCGGGGGATGCGGGGCTAAACACCCGGATACGATTTCGCCTTTACTCATAGTTGTAACGCACGCACACATTGCGATCTTGACTAAAGAATTTAAAGGAGTAATCGCCACCCTCGCGGCCGATTCCTGACTGTTTCATACCACCGAATGGCACGCGCAAGTCGCGGAGATTCCAATCGTTAACCCACACCATACCGGACTGAATGTGCTCAGCGAAATGGTGAGCACGTTGCAGGTTACTTGTAAAGACCGAAGAGGCCAAACCAAACTCAGTGTCATTGGCTAGTTCTAAGGCATGTTCGTCGTCATCGAATGGATGCACCGTTACGACTGGGCCAAAGATTTCTTCTTGAACAGTGCGGCAGTCGTGGCTTAAGCCCGCGATGACCGTTGGCTCAAAGAATGCGCCATTAGGGTCGCCATAAGCTTGGCCACCACAAACAATTTCGCCGCCCTCTTGCTTGGCAAGCTCAATATAGGACATTACTTTTTCACGGTGCTCTGCGGAAACCATTGGACCAATCCGATCACGATACCGTAAGGCCTGCTCTACTAAAGCATCCACGAAATCGTCGTAGATTTCAGATGCAACAAGCACACGTGAACCGCACAAACAAACCTGACCACTGTTAAAAAAAGCCGCGCGTGCAACTGAAGCGATAGACTGCTCTAAGTTGCAATCCGCAAAAACGATGCTCGGATTCTTGCCACCCAATTCGAAACTGGTTTTCTTCAGCAAAGGTCCGGCAACTGTAGCAATGGTTTTTCCCGTTGCGGTTCCACCCGTAAAAGACACTGCCTTCACATGAGGATGACGTACTAAAGCGTCGCCGATTTCGTGACCGAAGCCATGCACCACATTAAACAAACCGTCTGGTGCTTTAACTTCCGCAAATAACTGGCCCAGCATCGATGCCGTAGTTGGAGTAATTTCGGACGGCTTGGCGATGACGGAATTACCCATTGCTAAAGCGGGGCCTAGTTTCCAAGTAAGAAGATGCAGCGGGAAATTCCAAGGAGTAATTAAACTCACCGCGCCAAGTGGTTGACGCAGTACGTAATTAATTGAATTTTCACTGGCGACTGAAGGCGTCGTTTGCGCAGCAGCGGCTTTGGCATAAAAACGCAAGTTCTCAATCGAGCGCGGCACATCAATATTAAGCGCATTCAAGAAAGGCTTGCCACTGTCTAACGACTCGGCAAGCGCGAGTTCCTCTAAGCGTTCTTCCATAGCGTCGGCAACAGCCATCAACAAATCGCAGCGCTGGCTCGCATTCAGTCCAGCAGCGCCCGCATTACCCTGACCACCAGACAAATAACAATCGTGCGCGGCAGCGACAACATCAAGAGCGTCTTCCTCGTCAGAGCGTGGCAACGAATTAATAACTTCGCCCGTTGCAGGATTAATGTTTTCAATCCGTGAGTCATCGGTGGCCTCGCAAGCCTGACCATTTATCCAGTTGTGTATGCGCTCAATCGTCATGGCAGTAATCCGTATAGTCATATTCATAACGGTCCTTGTCAGGATCCCAGTCGTTCCAGGTTAGCACTTTTTCTAGCTGCGGCAAACGCGACTCGGGCACGATGCCCGGTACTAAAAACGCTTTTTGGCGATGCAGCGAATACGGGTTACGCAACTCAAAACCAAGGCTACCGAGTATACCACGTGCTACATACCACGATGCCTGAGAATTCCAGCCATGGGCGATTTTTATTACGACACCTAAGCCTCGTGGGTAATCAGGGTGTTCAATCGATAGCCCTACCAAACCATCGGCGCCTTCTTTGCATAACACTTTGCCACCACAAGCCTTAATGGTGGTAGAGTCTAAACGGTTAAATCCGCCGATCAAATCGGGGTTGTCGATCATGGACTGCCATATCCAGTCTTCGTCACGGCTTGCCGCCAAACCAGCATATAGCACCGCCAGCTCGTTAACCGTGTTCGACAAAGTCGGTAAGCCACAGCCATCACGCGCGATTTTCAATGGCGACCAATCGTCACCTAAATAACGGCGCACTTTTTTGAGGTAATCTTTAAAAAACGGATGGCCGGGCAACATATATCCGGACAATTCCCATCCTTTACGCTTACATCCTTGGAGAATGGCCGCATGCTCTCCGGAGCAGCAATGAAACCAGCGCCGTGGACGACGTACTTGGCGCCCGAATTGAATGAGCGGCACATCTAACGGAGTTTGCATAAACCCCCACTCACTTTCGTCGAGCAAAGACTGTGCAGCTGACACGTGTTGCGCATCACCATTGTGACTCGCTACCGATATCGCTTTTTGCTCAGGACTGAGATCGGCTAGTACATCGGTAAAAACTTTTAGCATCAATGGTTTCATCATTGAACGCCCATAACACAATACGTCGCCGCCAAAAGAATGGATGACTTCTGAGCCATGCGACCACGAGACTGCGCCATGAATAGTTGTTTCAGAGACGCCGTTGCGTCGATAGTCTACTAACGGCTGCCATTCGACATCGCGCCCTGTTGGGATACCCGCTTGTTGCTCGCCAAACGGCGACACTGGATAAAGCTTGCTACGTGGACTATCCGCCATTGTTTACCTGCGGAATAATTTTCTCGGCGAAAGCTCGCATGTTACGCATAACCCGCGCGCTATCGTGATTGTAAAAATCAAACCATAGCATCAATCGATCTTCCGGATGGAAACGTTCTTTAATTTGTTGCAGCACTTGCTGAGGTGAACCCATTAATGCGTTCTCGCTGGCTCCCTCCACTTTCTTCATATCGATAGTACCTTCAATCGCGTTCCAGTATTCACCTAGAGCTGCTTTAGCTTCAATGGCCGCAGCTTCATTTTGCTGTTGCTCGCTAAGCCCTGGCTCGTCGTTCAAAAAAACCATCACCGTGCGCGGCATATAGCCACGCTGCCAATCGCCACCCGCAGGATTAAAAGCCTCAGCCATGCGATCATGCGTAGCGTTGATTAACTCGTCAGATGTTATTGAAAGATTAAACACTTTAACCGGTGCAATTTGATTCAACTCCGTTTGTAACTTAGGGTCATGCGAACCCACAGTCAAATCAAGCAATTCGCGGCGCCAATCTTGCGGAATAATCTTGATGTTCTCGAATACAAAACGCCGTCCGATTTCTACTTGGGCGGCATCGGCTTCACCGCCCATGCTCACGTTGGCCTCTTGCACAGCCTGCCAGTCTGCGTCACTATAAAAGTTATCGCGCACCAAGATAGTGGCAGGAATATCCTCTGAAGACATTTTTTCTCCGCTTAGCAAGCGCAAGAAAATATGCGCTGCTTCTCGAAAGACCAGACCCTTCAAAGCTGGCCACGCTGCTTCTTCGACAGCAGTACGTGGTGTGATACCGTAAGCGCGGTTCATAAAATCGAAGCGCCCTGCCGCAAAACCGACCTTTATTTGCCGTTGTTCGTGTTGGTTTAAACCATGAAGCGAACAAAAAGCAGCGATGCGTTCAGCCGCGGCAATAGGACCACCGTTACAAATAATATTCATAATTGCGGACCCCATTTCAATGTTCTTAGTGCGCGCGAACACAGCCTGCGCCAACTGTAAAAAATCGACGTTTAACCCGATCTCACCTTTGAAGTGTGGCACTACCGGCTGGCGGGTTTCTTTTTGTACTTCAGTCGATAAATGCGACTCGGCCACCCAAGCACATTGGTAATTTAATTCATCGGCCAACTCGACTTGTTCGAAAAAGTTTCGAAACATCTGGGCTTCGTCTGGACAACTGCCTGCGACTGGCGTTTGACAAATGGAGAAAAAAACGTCGAAGTGCATTAGATACTATTGAGTCGCCCGCCGTCAACAGCGATGGATTGGCCGCGCACATAAGCGCCAGCAGGGCTAGCCAAGAAAGTAGCCAAAGCCGCGATTTCACGCGGGTCGCCAAGCCGCTGAGCAGGTATGGTTGCCAACCACTGACTCGCAACATCGGCGACACTAATGCCGTGCCGTTCAGCGACGCTTGATTGAAGGGAATCAAGGCGATCAGTAGCGGTGAACCCTGGCAGCAAATTGTTGATGGTTACATCAGCTGGCAATTCTTTAGACAAAGTCTTTGCCCATGAAGCTACCGCCCCACGCACCGTGTTCGACACTCCCAAGCCAGCTATAGGCTCTTTTACCGAGGTCGAAATGATATTAAGGATACGACCGTACTTTTCCGAGGCCATGGATGGCGAGAAAGCTTTGACTAATTCATGCGCGGCAAAAAGATGACGGCGCATGGGTTTAAGGAAGTCTTCGATGTCAGCATCAAGAAGTGGTCCGCCTGGAGGACCACCAGAGTTGTTCACTAAAACATGGACAGCCTCAAATTCCTCTAGAGACTGGGTAGCAACTGCCCGTACGGCATCCGCGTCTTCGAGATCGCAGGTCGCGAAGCGAGCGACCCCGGCGCCAGCTAATTTGCATTCAGCAGATAAGCTTTCGAGCTTGTCATGCGAACGCGCGATCAAGAACACATTAGCGCCTTGCGCGGACATAGCCAGAGCGATTTCGCGCCCAATGCCAGTAGATGCGCCACAAATTACGGCGTTACGGTTTTGGAGAGAAGTGGAAAGTGTCATTATTTTGTCCATTCGGAGTTACGGACCTCCCAGATTTCTGGAAAGAAGCGTAATGGCAAACGTGATTCAAGAAAATCAGCACCGGCGGAGCCGCCCGTACCTTTCTTAGCACCAATGGTGCGAGACACCATTAAGATATGCACTGAGCGCCAATTAGACCACATCGTATCAATGTCAATGAGTGCTTCAAAGAGTAGCACCATGTGATAATTTTCTTGTGGCGCGTCGTAAATGTCATTAATGACTTCAACGACTTTTTCGTTCATTACATAAGGTTCAGCAAAATCGCGATTGAGGACTTCGTCCGGTATATCGTGCCCAACGTTTTTCAAAGTTTTCAGCAATTTGTCGTAGACACTCGGCTGCTCACATCGTGCCTGTAAACGAGCTAGTTCATCTGGATGAGACTTGAAGAACTGAAAGAACCAGGAATCACGTAAACCCAAAGCAAACTCAATTTCTCTGAATTGAACCGATTGAAAACCGCTGCCTGTACCAAGTGCTTCACGAAAACCAGAGAACTCTTTGGGCGTCAAAGTTCCGAGAAGCTGGATTTGCTGAGTCAAGCAAGTCAAAATGGCATGGATGCGCTTAAGTACTTTCAAAACCCGCGACACATTCCCCTCGTCAAGATGCTTAGCCAATAGGTCAATTTCATGCAGCACTTCTTTAAACCACAACTCGAAGCTTTGGTGAATCACAATAAAGAACATCTCGTCGTGATGGCGCGGGTCGCTGCGCAATTGTTGAAGCGACGTCAACTCAGGAATGTTCAAGTAGCTGTTGTAATTCAGCTCGTCAATCTGCAAGTTCCCGTAATCTTGGTGTCTCTCACTCATGCCCCAAAGGATAACAGCGCGACGCTAAAATCTGCGTATGAATCTCTACCGTAGCAACTCTTCCCCCGACCGTCGCGAACGCCCTGTCCGCTACCAACGAGATGACGTCGACGTTGCCGACCGCCTTGAGCCATGGATTGAACTAGTCGGACCCATGCGCGGTCCACGCGCATGGAATGATGACTGCGGGAAATGGTCGGAACGACCCGCGACTGGCGACCTAATCGCCATCTACGATTCCTACGGTTCATACCGCGGATGGGCTATGTACCACCATCGCTCACGCGTCCGTTTACGCGTAGTCACACGTGGCACCGAGCGTCCGACCGATGCATGGTGGCACGCGAAAGCCAAGTCCACTGCACTGCGCCGCCTTAGTGACCCAACCGTACCCAATGATGTCTGCCGCCTGATAAACGCCGAAGGCGACGATTTCCCAGCACTGATGGTTGACCGTTACGGCGACACCTTGGTTGCTGTCGCGTACACCTCAACCATGGTCGGAATATTCGAAATGGTCGCCCCGACATTGCACGAAATATTAGGCACCAAGCACTATCACTTGAGTAGCGATCCCAAGGCAGCTAAAGCCGAGGGCGACCAACCCGTAGTACGCACTTCTAAGGGTTGCCCGAGCACATTACGTTTTGAAGAAAACGGCATCAAGTTCGAAGCTAGCTTAGCCGATGGCCACAAGACCGGTTTTTTCTGCGATCAACGCGACAACCGCCGCGGAGTTGGAGAACTCGTGGCGAGCATGGTTGAACACGGCAAGAAAGTTGATGTGCTCGATGTCTGCAGCTATACCGGTGGCTTTGGGTTACAAGCTGCCAAGGCAGGTGCCGCTTTCGTCCACTGTATTGACCTTGACGAGAAGGCACTGGCCGTAGCGAAACGTAACGCCAATATTAATCAGCTGACAAAAATCAAGTTCACACATGCCGATGCTTTTAGTTATCTACGCACTCTTGGGCAAAATAAAAAGCAATATGATATCGTCATTGTTGACCCACCGAAATTTGTGCCGTCACGTCGCGAATACGAAGAAGGTCAAGGGAAGTATCACGATATTAATAAGCTAGCGTTTCCGCTCGTTAAACCCGGCGGATTTATCATCAGCTGTTCATGCAGTGGTTTGTTCTCGATGACCGATCTAACCGAAACTCTGCGGAAATCAGCGCGAGCGCGCAAAGTGCGTATTATCCGTGAAACAGGGGCCGGCAGCGACCACCCTATCCGACTCGACTTCCCCGAAGGACGTTACTTGAAGGCGGTATGGATGAAACTTGACGACTAATTAAAGTCGACTTCTACACCGTTAAGCACTTTCTCTTTGGCATCATTTGTATGCTGTCGCAAGATTAGTGCCTCATCGAAACCGTCGCCATCAAAGTCTCTAACGAGCATAGCGTGTGGTGTTTCCCAGTCTTTAAGAGTGACGGACATCATGGGCTTCACTCCTTTTGCAAGCGATGCCATTGCCGAGGTGCGCCCGAGCATCCATTCGAGTAGCGAGTCTAACTCTAAATCTAAGTCTCCCTTCTTCTCTTTCAGGCTCTGCTGCAAAAACTTCTCAATCGCATCGTGCAATACATTGGGTCCGGTGATTACATTTGAATAGAGCTTAAGAATTCCATCAGCCTCTAAAATCAAAATATCGTTACGTTGGCTATTGTCGCTAATCGAGCATGTACGAATGATACGCTTACGCATCTTCGACAACTCTTCTTTACCTTTTTTGTAAATTGAAATTAGCGAGCCTCCTTGCAGTTTTGCTTGCTTACTGCGCATGGCGCGCACACCGAACTTACCGTTACCAAGCCCCTTGAAAGCTAAAAAGTCAATCTCTATTTCGAATGACATTAACGCGGCCCGGATTAATTTACCAAGACTGACATCCTCAATGCGCACAATTACCAAGTCCGGCACGTTGTCGCCATCAATACGCGCCGGGAACAAGTAAACGACATTACCGCCTAGGACTAGCCGCTGATGTTCTTCTTTAATATTAATTCCGCCGGCGTCGCCAAGGAAAATCCTTACCTTACCATCAGCGAGAATCATCACATCACGATCACCGTCGCCATCAAGGTCGGCCCATTTATCTTGAACGATGTATGCTGCTCCTTCACTGAGATTGCCCAAGTCAAGCTGGAAATCACTTGTATCTTTAGCAAAAACAGAGGTATTTATCTCACTAGTAGGACTTGCGGGAAAGCCCGCTTCGGTTGCCACATATTGACGCACATGGCCACCATCACTGACTACTAAATCCGGGAGCCCATCGCCGTTAATATCTTCTGGCAACAAGCCAGGCACGCTAATGCTTCGACCTACGCTACTCAACAAATCGTTGCCATTGCGAACCTTGAGTTGAGACAAAGCCCCAAGATGAATTGCGCCAAGAAAACCTTCCGTAGAATTAATATGCACCAGCACTCGATCGGACATTGGTAGTAGTAGGTCTACTAGGCCATCACCGTTAAAATCTTGCATAAACTTGGCAGCATGAAAGCCGGTTGGCGGCATGGCCGCAATACCTTCAATAATTGATGCGCTAAAGACTAATACGTCTTCCCCAAGATGGTCTTTTGCAAGATGTAATTTCTGCAGGGCCTTACCATCACTGAGGCTCCAGAGCTCTTCGTAGCCATCGCCATCATAATCCACAATAGTAAACAAAGTGGACTGCCCCGGCAAATCAATCATCAATCCCGACTCAAGTAAACGTAAATGCTGATCCTGTATAGCAACCATATGCAAGCGACTCGTTTCGTCGAGTTGAATGGCAGCGAGATGCTCCGTTAACACCAACGGCTCAACCGTTGTTATCTGTTGCGACAATAATAGGATGCAGGCAAATATCACTTAGATCCCCTATTGGTTGACATGTAGATTTCTACCGCTTGAGGACGCACAATAACAATATCCGAGATAGCGTCGCCATTAAGGGATTTTGTTTTCACCGTTGCTTCAAGCGCGTTAATAGGTAAGTCAATAACGATTGAGCTAGCTAAGCCAACCTTCCCTTCAGTTGGGGCCTCGAATTGTCGGACTCGCAAGGACCCTCCTTCACTAATTTCGACGAAATCGGGCAAACCGTTGCCAGTAAGGTCTGGCACGAAGGTGTCCAAAGACACAAATGAATTAATATCATCGACACCGATTGATCGCGACTCAGTGAACGATGCGCGGTTACTCCATCCAGCTTCTGTAGCTAGAAAAGCAGATGCTGTATGCTTAAGCTTTGGAGTGCCGCGCCCAGCAAGACCAAGGTCTAAAGTCCAATTAGACAGGCACACATCGGTCTGACCATCGCCGTTGATGTCGAATAAATTAACACCAAGCGCCGTGGAATCAACCCTAAACAACCCGTCGGAATCATCGAGGTTGTCCCTCCCCCAAGGGTTGGAAAAAAGACGGATTTGAAACGGACGGGACTGGCTTAGAATATCATCGGATGAACGTACTAACAGCAAATCGGAAGTATTGTCACCATCTACATTAACCCATTCAATCTGCTCATAATCGCTTTTAGAGTTGCTTCCTAACTCAAAGACACGGTCTGCCTGAGACAGAAAAGTATTGTCTTTGCTCTGCAAATGCGCCGACAGCTTATCGCCACTCTTATAACTAATGTCTAGCAGGCCATCGCCATTAACATCGCTGAAGACCGGCGCCGGCAAACTTATGCTTGAATACAGTGACGGTGGGTATTTAACGACACCAACAGCTTCATTTGGCACGAACAAAGAACTCAATTCTTGACTGCTGAGTGATGGGCGAACTTTACCCCCGAACAAATTGCTAGTAGCAACAGGCAAGCGACTACCATTTGGCTTAAGCTCGATAGTGCCACTTACAACCCCGTCATGCTGAATTATTTTATAACCCGTCGTAGTAAGCACCACCATTTCGGGCAGCCCGTCAGCGTCTATATCAGCAACTGTATGCAAACGCGGCACGGAAAAGTAACTTGGCAAATCTAGCAGCATAGGCTCTTTAAGCAAAAGCTGCGGACGTCCGACCCATGGTCTTACATAGATGCCACGCGCGAGCATCCATATTATTTCTTCTGGATCGAGCTCGCCATCATTCGCTGGTAAAAAGTTCGCCACAGCCCACGCTACCACCCCATTAGGGACTTCTATTCGCTTACCACTTGTTGCGCT
>CAXGOF010000034.1:0-11895 GCA_964011335.1 uncultured bacterium | reverse complement strand
GTTGAGACCGCGCAGAAGGGTAGATCTAAATCTTCAATATCCATATCAGGTATAAACTCATCGAGTTTTCTTGCAATGCGGTTGCCGGCGAATAATCCAGATCGCGGCACCACTGGGTCAAGAAGCTTAAGCATGCCTTTGGCGTCTAGTTGACGAATGAAAGACTCGAAGTCTTCTAATGTATTCGCGGCGCGTAGAGCTCCGATGATAGCGCCGATACTGGTGCCGGCGATTCCCTTTATTTCGATACCATTCTTTTCTAATACCTCTAATATCCCTATGTGTGCTATTCCGCGGGCTGCGCCGCCACCCAGAGCTATCACTACAGATACTTTGTCGTCTTTCGTCATTGTGTTAAGATTATAGCAATGCAAGCCCACTTCGACATTTACGAAGAAATAGTACACCTACGCAAATTGGGCGAGCCAGCTGCTTTGTGCACCGTAATGCTGTCGCGCGGCTCGACCCCAGGCAAAGAAACTATGAAAATGCTGGTACGCGGTGATGGCTCTACGGTTGGCAGCGTCGGTGGCGGCTGCGTTGAAGAGGATGTACGGCAGATGGCGCTTGAAGTGATTGTCAATGACCGTTCCGAGACTAAATCGTTTCGTTTGAATCAAGTGGACGTGCCTGAATCTGGGTTAATCTGCGGCGGCCAAGTAACGATTCTCGCTGAACCGGTAGTGCCGCCGTTATTGGTCTTACTAGGCGCTGGGCATGTGGCAGCAGCAGCAGCGCGCGTTGCTAAAGAGTGTGATCTACGCGTATGGGTATGCGACAACCGTACCGAGTATGCAAATGCCGCGGAACATCCAGCGGCTGATGAGATTGTCGCCGACGAATGGTCTGAGATTATCAAAAAAATAGGCAAGGCGCAGCACCATTACCTTGTAATAGTCACTAGAGGGCATAAGGACGACGAAGATGTGCTGTGGCAGATACATGAGGGCGGATGCCGCCCAAAGTATCTAGGGATGATTGGCTCTAGGGCCAAAAAAGCTCAGTTAGATAATATTTTGCGGGACCGTGGCGTATCTGATGAATGGCTTGCGTCTATACAAACCCCAATAGGCCTCGATATTGGCGCTAAGTCGTCCGGAGAAATTGCAGTTAGCCTCGTTTCGCAACTAGTGAAATTACGGCGCAGCGGTATTCTGTAAGACCTAAAATCACTGAACATGCTTAACATTCTTACTACTACGATTCTCGCTGTTTGTGCGCAAAGCACAAACCAACTTGTCCTGACTGATGGCTCTGTGCTTGAGGTCGATAAAATCACCGCCGAGACTTACTCTGAGGTGAGTTACAAGAATGGTAGTTCAACTGGCCGCAAAGATGCGGCTGATGTCGCCGAGGTTATACACGCGTTGGGCCACAGCAAGCTTGCAGATTACGCAGCCGGCGTAGATTTTATGAAAGCGGGCAATTACAACGACGCCGTTTACAGTTTTCGCGACGTGCAGGCAGATGAGAAATTGTTAGAGCGTTCGACCTATGCTTGGGCTAACCAGCATGCACGTTTTCGTGAGATGCGCTGTCTTTACGCTTTAGCGCAATTCAAAGTGGTGGCGCAAAAGGCTGATGAGTTAATTGCAGCAGTGCCAGATACTTTCTTTTACGCGCAAGCTCTCATCATGAAAGCGAAGTCGCTTAGCAATATGGGCGATAAGCCTGGTGCCGAGGCGACATATTCGATGTTGAGCGATCAGGTAGCCTCTATGTCGCTCTCTATGCGCTGGGAAAACGAAGCCGAACTTGGCTTGGTGTTGATCGACTCGAAGTCTAATGCTCAATCAAAGCAGCGTAGCCTGCAGGGTCTTGCTGAAAAGAATGCCGATTCTTATCCGTCAGTAGCGGCGCGTGCGCGTGTTGAGGTAGGCCATGCGATGGTCGATGGCGAAGAATACGAAAAGGCTTATAACTTCTTTACCGTGATTCTCGAAGACGAGACAAGCTCCGAAGCTGTGCTGGCATCTGCGATTTCAGGCATGGGCGATTGCTCTTACCGCCAAGCTTTGGCTTTAGATTCGCTCGATGGCCAAAGGCCTTTGCTCGAAAATGCGATTCTAGATTTTTTGACCGTTGCAAGTGTTTACCGTGAGCACGTCGAATTCGTGCCGCGCGCCATGTTTTTTGCTGGCGATGCCCTAAAGCGCATCGGCGACCCTAATTCAGCTAAAAAAGTAGCAAGTCGTTTGAAGAAACTTTTCCCGGGCTCAAGCTGGAAAACTAAATTGTTCAACGAGCTTAACATAAAGTAATCCACGTTGATAAGTTAACGCCTGTTGAAAATAAAAAGTTGCGTTACTACTAAAACGTGCAAGGGAAGTGCACTGGAGTATTTAGCATGCTTCTTTTCTTTTTAGGTTTCTTTGGGGTTAATTGTAAATAGTAACGGCGAGGCCATTGCTAAATGCCCAACCATTGCTTTGGTTGGCATCACGTAAAGCTACCTGGCTATAGGCAGTTAATCCAAGTAGTGAGGGATTGTTACCGATTGTAAAGCTTATGCTTCCATCTCCATTGGCGTCTGCATTTACAGGGATTTGAGAAAAGAGGTTATTGATGTCCGGGAACACTGTTCCTCCCAGAAAGTATCGAGTTGATTTTCGTAAACTTAAAGCTATAAAGCCATTGCTTGCGCCATTAAATCCACTGAAGTCAAGCTGTATACTCGAGCCCAGTGTAGGAGTTGAAGCTGAGTTTAACGTAGCAATGTTTGCACCACCAGCTCCAACGCCAAGTTTGGAAATGCAATCTTTTCCATTTAGACTATATTGAGAGCAAAATCCCCATATAAGCTCGGTTGCATTTATGTCTCTATTTGCACCAGGCTTGCCAGGCCAATCGTGGCCTCCTCCAATTACTTTGTAATGCTCTAAGGCTACACAATCGTTGCCACCACCCCAAACATATTTCTCTACTGTAGAGCCGTCATTTGCATTGGTGTTAGGTATAGGGGTTATCCTAGGGCTTGAGTTTGCATTATTATTTCCGGCCCAGTATTCGTTGGTCTCTACAAGTCCTAAGCTGTATGGAGGGCCACCATCCCATGGATTGTAGAAATCAAACGTTCCGTGAATGCTTATTATTGGTACGGAGCGTGTAGGAGTGGCTAAAGTTTCAGTCCAAGTCCACATGCTTCCAGCAACAGGCCCTATAGCCGCTACTTTATCGCTTAAGAAAGCTGCCAGTTCCCAGCAGATATTACCACCATTTGAATAGCCGCAGGCATAGACACGACTTTGATCGATGGCATAATCGTTATAGAGCTTATCAATCATTGCTGACGTGAAGCCAATATCATCATTGCCATTATCGTAAGGGCCAACACTATTCCAAATACGGCCTCCTTGTGGGAACCCAGGATCTGGTAAGCCATTTGGGTAAACAGCAATAAAGTTATTTGCCTCTGCAAGTGGCCTAAAGTCTACATAGTTAATCCATTCTTGCGCACTACCAGATCCACCGTGATATGAAATCATTACAGGAAAACTGACTGTGCCATCAAAACTGGCAGGTAGATACACAAGATAATCTCGAGCAACACCATTGACGTTAATATTTTTTTGCAGTAACTGGCCAGATTGTCCAAAAGACGTTTCTAATCCAACCAGGGCTGTTAACGAGAATGTAAATGTGTAAAGGGAAAAGCGAAGAATGAGGGAATTACGCATATAAAGATAATATCAGAAATAGGCTTAAGCGCGGTGCTTTTATAAGTTTTTACTTGTTTCCCTAAGAGTTAGCGGAGCTACATAAAAAAATGAAGAAGCAGGCATCGGCGCCAAGCGAAGAAGGTGAGGCGGCAGCCAAAGCCTTGCCCAAATTGAAGTCACCCAAGGTTATTCGACTTATGCGCCAGGGCGGGCGCTGATTGCCTGCACCACCGCGCCAGCCGTAGCGCCTGTATGCGATAACGATAGTTGCCATTCGACAATGCCTCTATCGCTTGCCATTGTTGCTGCCACTCCGGCCACCGTTAAGGAGGGGCGCCCGTTGCTGTCGTTGCCTACTTCGAAATCTGTAAATGCAACGCCGCCAGACCATCCGGTTCCTAGTGCTTTCATCGCCGCTTCTTTAGCTGCCCAACGTGCGGCAAAATGCTCATGCGGACGGCTGCCGTTATTGCAGTAGGCTTGTTCGGCTACGGTGAAGATGCGGTCGAGAAAACTCTGCCCACCTTGCTCGATGGACTTTGCTAGGCGCTGAATATCGACTAAGTCGAGGCCAATTCCGAAGATTGAAGGAAGGGGGTCGCTCATGGGCTTGCTCGACGTCATCATATAGCATCATGCAAGACAGCGACCTCCTCTCGAAGCTAAATCCGGCGCAGCAACAGGCTGTTGAGCACGGTGATGGCCCGTTACTGATATTAGCGGGTGCTGGAACAGGTAAGACGCGTACCATTACCCGTCGTGTTGCGCATTTGGTGACCGAGCGCCGCGTACTACCGTCACGCATCTTGGCGATTACCTTCACCAATAAGGCTGCGCAAGAAATGAAAAGCCGGATTGCTGCTTTTGTGCCGCACACTGGTATTTGGGCCGGAACCTTTCATGGTATTTGTGCGCGCATGTTAAAAATGCAGCCCGAGCCAGTTGGGCGTACCTCTAATTTTTCGATTATCGATGTCGACGATCGGCGAAAATTACTACGCAGGTTGATTAAGGAGTCCGGTTTCGACCCGCAGATTTATCGCCCACGCAAATTTGAGAACATCATCTCCACCTGGAAGCAAAATCGTATGTCACCAGCTGATTTAAATGATGAGCCGGTTTACGGACGCGAGGCTGAGATTTGTGCGCAAATTTATGGTAAGTACGAACATGCTTTAGCGCAGCAAGACTCTCTAGACTTCGACGACTTGCTTTGGAAAGGCTTACTGTTGCTGAAGTATGACGCAGAACAGCCTGCCCCGCGTTGGGTAAATCGTTTCGACCATGTTTTGGTAGATGAATACCAAGATACAAACCAAGTGCAGTTTGAAATGGCAAGCCTGCTGTCGAGGGCAACAACTAATTTGGCTGTTTGTGGCGACCCTGACCAGTCCATCTACAGCTGGCGAGGCGCTGACATCTCGAACATCCTTAACTTCGAGCGCGACTTTCCGAATGCCAAGATTGTGCGCCTCGAGCAGAATTACCGTTCGGTTGGCAATATCCTTAAAGCTGCTCAAAATGTTATCGAGCAAAATGAAGAGCGTTATGAAAAAGGTTTGATGACCGAGCAAGAGGATGGCGCACCTATTTTATTGACCGATGCTTATGACGAAGAGCGCGAGGCCGATACTGTAGCGATGCAAATTGCGCGCTGGCTTGACGCAGGCGCATCGGCCAAAGAAATTGCGGTGTTTTACCGCACCAATGCCTGCTCGAGATCTTTAGAGCAGGCATTAACTCGCTTGCAAATCCCTTATCAAATGATTGGCGGCCTTAGCTTCTTTGAACGCAAAGAAATTAAAGACCTTATTTCGTTTGCGCGTTTAGTCGTCAATCCTCGAGACGATGTGGCTTTTGACAGAATTGTTAATGTCCCACCACGTGGTATTGGCGCAACATCGATAGTGCGTTTGCGTGAGCAGGCCAACGCCAATCGTGAATCGATGTTGACTAGTATTAAACGTGACGACGTGCGCGCGTCCATTCGTGGTACAGCAAAAAGAGGTATCTTGAAGTTCTTGTCGATTTACGACAATATTTGTCAGCAGACGACTTCTGCAGAAATAACTTTGCGTAACATCGTTGAGCGCACGGGGTATCGCCGCTATGCAGATAAGTTAGAGGCGACCGAAGATGTCGATCGCTTAGCAAACATTGATGAATTACTAGCATTCGCCGCTGAGTATGATGCGCGTGAAGAAGGCGGAGTCCACGGCTTCCTACAGGAGATTTCGTTACTTACTGACACTAAGCGATGGGACGCTACTGCCGAGAAAATTTCATTGATGACGATTCACGCGGCCAAAGGTTTAGAATTCGATTGCGTCGCAGTGGTGGGTAACGAAGAGGGTTTATTCCCTCATGCGCGATCTTTCGAGGACCCTGACGGGCTCGAAGAAGAGCGCCGGTTATTTTATGTGGCGCTAACACGTGCGCGGAAAGAGATCATGCTAACGCATGCAAAGGTGCGGTATCGAACCGGTTCTCCTGGGCCAACCTCACCGTCACGATTCCTGCAAGAAATTCCGCAAGAAGTGCTGCCCGAAACCGCATTTGCTTCTCAGCTAAAAGAAGTTGACAGTTTCCCGACGCGCAGCAGCACTAGTTTGACCGATAGCGATGACGGTAATTCCTCGGAAATCGTCGTTGGTGATGAAGTGCGCCACCCCGTGTTCGGCGATGGCTTCGTTGAGCGTATTCAAGGCACCGGCGCCAACGCGCGTATTGTCGTTGAATTTAGCGAAACTGCAGAACAGCGCACATTGCTTATGGCTTATTCGATGCTCGAGAAGCTAAGCTAGGGTATGTCATCCGCTAAAGACCGCCTTATTGAAGCATACCTAACTTGTTTCGGTTTAGGCTATGCGCCCATTGCTTCGGGTACGTTCGGTACTCTGGGTGGAGCTGTGCTTGCTATAGTTTTCGCGTTGTATTTGCCGGCGCATTATATGCTTGCATGTTTGGGCACCGCAGTGGTTCTGGCTTTAATTGGCGCGCCTCTCGGCAAGTGGGCCGAAGAGAAATGGCAGCGCAAAGACCCTGGTCAGTATGTGCTCGATGAGGTGATTGGTTTTTTGGTCACGGTTGCCTTTATTGACCCTGCACATAACTTGACTATTCATTTAGCTGTCGGCTTCTTGCTGTTTAGATTTTTTGACATCTTCAAGCCACCACCTGCCCGCCAACTAGAAAAAGTTTCAGGCGGATGGGGGATTATCCTCGACGATGTCGTTGCGGGTATTTATGCCGCTATCGCCTTGTGCATTTACACTAACTATATCGCTTAATGTCTGAAAAGTATGTACGCCGTAAACCCGGAATGGGTATTGCAAGTCGCTTTACGCTTGGGCTGGGATTGGTCGCCAGCGTAGTCGCGGTTGCAGCCTCGCTCTTGTTACTGAATGGCATCGATGAAATTGGCAGCACGATAACGACTGCTGCGCAGGTAGAGCTGGCATCCGAGACGGCGCGGTTGAATGCTTTGAACGCCGAGAGGTCGGGCGACATGTATTTAACACGCCACACCTCGCAATCTGGTTTAGTAGTTCAGGTTGGCAAAGGTAAACTCGACGTTGACGGCGAGGCTGTCGATAAAATTGTTTTCTTGGCCTCGCCAGCAAGTCAAGGCGGTCAAAATTCTATTTCCGAGGGCTTTTATGCACCGCTAGACAGCATGGCATCTGCTTCGACTAAAATAATCTCGTTGGTAGTGTTGGTCTTTACTGCTTTCGTTTTAATTGTAATCGTCATGGCATTAATCACTGCCAAGCGCATCACTCGACCGCTCAACGAAATGGTCGACGACGTGTTGAAAATTTCACGCGGACACGTCGACACCAGTATCAGCGCCGAAAACGCTGTTGGCGAAGTGGCGCATCTTGCTATCGCTGTAGAGCGCATGGTAGATGATTTGGTCGAAAGCCAAGAGCAAGCACAAGTTCTTGTCGATTCTCTTTCCGAGACAGCAAATTTGCGCGATGTGCAACGCCGGCTCCGCCCTATGGATATTCCAGTAGTCAACAACTGGGAAGTCTCGACCTGCGTGCTTGAGGCTGAGGGCCCCGGGACCGGCGATTTTGTCGATGCCATGCGCGACGACGAAGATGGCTTCGTTACCGCATGGGTCGGCGCACCATCGATTAGCGGGCTTGCCGGCGCCTTAATCATGACCATGACACGTTCCTATTTGCGGGTGCGCTCGCTTTCCGGATTGGCGCTCGCAGAATCTATAGACGCCGCTAACTTTGCTTTGCACCGCGACTTGGCGAAAGGCATGTATTGCACAATTATGGCTGCGCGCTTCAATCCGCAAACTGGCGAAGGAGAAATAGTGTCCGCAGGCCATCAGTCTCCAGCCGTACGCTTCGATGCTGAATCCGGTGAAATACGTACCTTACAGCCCAACGGTATTGCCCTCGGCTTTGATGGTGGCCCAATCTTTAGAAACTCTATAGAAACTCTGCAGCTACAGCTTAAAGATGGCGATGCCATGTTCATGTATAGCCCGCGCGCTACTAATTGTGAAAACGCAGCTGGCAAAGAGCTTGGCGAAAAAGGGGTTTATGCTTTGGCTAAGATTGCCATCGAGAGTGGCTTAGAAGTTATGCAGGAAAAGCTGCTGAAGTACCTCGGCGACAATGCGCACCCTGATCTTGGGTTTGTGCTAATTAGAAACACTAAAGCTAATGAAGATAAGTGAATTCCAGAAACACATTGAAGAAATATACTTCAATAAAGACAGTACGCGCGGTATCGAAGGCACTTTTATGTGGTTCGCCGAAGAGGTTGGCGAGCTGACGCGTGCCATCCGGCGCGATGATGATCGCGAGAACCTTGAAGAAGAGTTCGCCGATGTACTAGCTTGGTTAGTAACTTTGGCTTCTATGAAAGGTATCGATTTAGAAACGGTGGCGCAAAAAAAATACGCACAAGGATGTCCGTACTGTAGTACGGTGCCTTGCGCGTGCTCCTAAACTTTATCTATGAGGGGATGAAGTTGCGGCTTGATTTGAATGAAGCAAGGGTCTCATCATCAGCCCCCTGGATTAAATGCGATAATAAAACTTACTTGCTTCATTATTTAGAGGGCGCAAACGACAAAAGGTTCCCAATTAATTTAAAAAACAGAAAGAAATGAAAAAAGACCTATATATTAAGTGCCCTGACTGCGAGGTAGAGATGCGCATCGACCGCGATAGTGGCGAAATCATCAGCCATGGTAAGAAAGATCAGCCTTCTGGCATAGATTTCGGCCAGGCGTTGGCGGCGGAGAATAACCGTAAAAACGAGCTTGATGACCTATTTACGGAGGCAGCCAAGAAGGCGGGAGAAAAACCAGATAGGCTTGACGACCTCAACAAGGATAAATGGACCTAATAAAAAACAAGCCTACCGGCAAGGGTAGGTTTGTTAAAAAAGGGGGGGGTGGCGTTAGAGGCCAACTATGGCCATCGTTGTTTGAGTTTTACGATGAGTAGAATTCTACAATCATGCCGAGGTGAACATCGAATGGATGTTGGGCGCCTTTTGGCATGTCGGTAATAGTGCAAGTCAAATTAGCGCCATCAAATGTCATCCACTCGAAAGTTGGAGCATTTTCTGCGAGCTCAACGGAGCGCCCAATAAATTCTTTTGACTTGTCGGCAACCGTAATAACATCACCTGGGCGAACTTGGTATGAAGGGATGTCAACGCGACGGCCGTTCACTTTTACGTGACCATGATTAACTGCTTGACGTGCTTGCCAAATACTGCGGCCAAAATTTATACGGCGGCAAATGTTGTCTAGGCGACGCTCAAGTATTTCGATGAGGTTGTCGCCTGTGTTACCCTTGCGGCGTGTAGCTTCCTTCATGTATTTGCGAAATTGCTTCTCTTGCACGTTGTAGTAGTAACGCAACTTTTGCTTTTCACGCAAACGCACTCCGTAGTCGGAAAGACGACGCATACGCTTAGCGGAACCACCCGGAGGCGTGTCTAGGCGACGCGAGTTAAGGTGCTTAGGATTGTCGGAAATTGCCACGCCGAGTTGACGGGACAAGCGAACTTTAGGGCCTGTGTATGTAGCCATGAATTGATTTTATGTACGCCCTGAATTAATACGGAGATAGGGCGAAACGGTCGAATATAGTAGGGAAAACTGACAAAATCGTCAAGGACAAAATCATTTTCGTGATGGACCGAAGCGCCCATCGAACCGTTGGTAGTAATTTGCCAGTGAATCTAGGCCCAATTGGCGGAATTCAGCTGCGAGAGACATGAAGGAGCGGTCACGAAAAGCGAGCCTGGAGCCGAATGAGAGCGGGCCCAAATCTGGCGTTTGGGTGCTGAGGGCCTTCTGTAGCCGCAAGTCGCGCAAAAGGCCCTGTATCTGCATTTTCCCGAAGTAAATCTCGACTAAATCACCGCGGCTATCAATCAATAGGCTGAACGGTAGCGGAGTGGTGGTGTCAGGCCCAAGCACTTCATTAACAAGTACTTGCATTATTTTGACCACTTCAGCATTCGCAGTCCCAGCTAATTTGTCAAATCCCAAAGATTGCATCAGCTTGCGTGCTAAGGAATCCACTTCGGGACCATCGGTGCACATGGTTACCACTTGTAGATTGAAGCGATTTAGCTTCTTCTTGGCCCGAGCCAGCTCATCTAACTCTGCTAAACAGACTGCGCAGGTCGTGGACCAGAAGTTCAGCAGAACGGGACGTCCAGCTAAGTCGCCGAGCTTGCGTCCAGGATCAGCGGCGGATGGAATTGGGACCTCGCCTACCGGCAGGCGGCTGACTAGTGGGATTCTCCACACATCGTTGTCGCTGGTTGCACTCCAATCGCTATTTGGTAATTTGCTGCCTGTCGCATCAATGGTATTCATGCCGACGCCTTGAGTGAATATTAGCTGCTGGTTGCAGGCGATATCGCTGTATGACATTTTGCTTCCATTCGGCCAAGTGACTTCTAACTTGTCGACCGATTTCGAGTCAGCCATTCCGAAGTAAAGCATTTTTGAAGATTGGCTAAGGTATCCATCACCTGCAGTCAAAACCTCCATCTGCTGTGAGTCGCCTATTGTCGCAACAACTTTAGTGCCAATGCCATCGCGGTTAACAGTGATGCCATCACCGACGAGTCGAACTTGCAGCCAATTGTTATGCTGTAAATTATTTTGCAAGACGCGCAAGCGCGGGGCATTGCGATTGCGCAAGATTAAATCAACAGCACCATCGTTATTCCAGTCGGACTTGGCTACTGCGCGCCCATCTTCCAAAAAGTCAGCGGTGGTAATCGCCGACACATCAACAAATTTTTCGGCGCCCATCGATAAGAAAACTCTATTGCGTTCACGGCCACTCCATGACAGTCCCTCATTGCGTACCAACATCATTAAGCTCGCCCAAGCGTTTTTGTAATCATCGCTAACTTCGTCTTTGGCAGTGGCTGGAGATTGGGACGTCACGCGTCGCCAAAAAAAACTTCACAAATCTTTACTCTTCTCACTAGTGATAAAACCATTTGGCGAATAAATGTCGGCATAGCCGTCATTGTTGAAGTCAATAAAGCTTGCGCCCCAGCCCCAGCCACCGACAGTCATCTGCGAGCTCTCAGTTTTATCGACAAACTTCCCCCCCTCATTTGCTAATAAGGTGTTGCCGCGTGCATGGCGCACATAGTCCTTATGCACATCTTGCGCTTGCCCTTTCATAAAACGATCGGGTTGGGTTGCGATGCGGCGCCCAGCCGAACTGAACATGTTTGTCACTAAAACATCAGAGTCACCGTCTCTATCGTAATCGGACACGCTAACACCCATGGCCGCACCAATGTCATCTGCACCTAAAGCAATTGCTTGATCGCTAAAGTGGCCCTGGCCGTCGTTCATATAAAGGTTGTTGCGGCCAAAGTCATTCGAAACATATAAATCTAAATCGCCATCGTCATCTAGGTCATGCCATACCGCCGCCATGCTGAATTTGTGATTATTGTCATCTAAACCGACTGCAGCGGCTGATTCAGTCCATCTCTGATTACCGTCGTTACGCCAGAAAAAGTTTGTAGCACCATTGTTAGCATCATGGTAGGGCACAGGCACACCACCCATGAGTCCTCCAAGTACGTAGCGGCAAGCGTATATGTCGAGGTCGCCATCATTGTCGGGGTCGCCGGCTGCCATTGAGTAGATATCAGCTGGGTCGTTCATGCGCAGTGCGGCGCGCTCCGTGAAAATACCGGTGCCGTTGTT
>CAXGOF010000033.1:0-11974 GCA_964011335.1 uncultured bacterium | reverse complement strand
AATAGGGCCCAAGGTTTTAGCCATGGTCAACAAGCCAATGCCAACATAACCGAGTATGTACATTAATAACACGCCGGTAGCCAAAGTGCGAACTTTAGCATTAAAGCGGCGTTCGAAATATTCTGGTATCGAACGCACCTTCATGTAATAAATAATCGGCAGCCATCCGAAAATAAATAATGGCATGAAGAACCAGTCATTCATGTATGCCATCGAACCGCTAAAGCCATGCTCGAAAGACTTACCTGAATACTTTAAAAAGCTGTGGCTACCTACTCCGGTAGCGACAATAGACATCGTGATAAGCCACCACGAGAAACGACGACCCCCAAAGAAAAAATCGCTGGTCGATTTGTTGAATCTGGCGAAGTACGAGCCGAAGCCAAGCACGACGGCAAAATAACCAAGAACAATAAACCAAAAGATGGGCGAAGAGCCCGCATCGGCGGCGGCAGCAGCGGCGGCGTCAGATCCGCTTTGCGCAACGTGTTGCATTAATAAAGAAAGCATAGCCATCAGACGTTAAGTGCGGAGTAAGTTAGGGCGCCATGAATTCCCGCATACCAGAGGTAACCAAAAATCAAAACCTTGGCCCAGCGACGGTGCGAAGCTCGCGTCCAGTCGCAGGCCTTTGATTTAAAGACAAGCAACATACCGCCGAGAAAAAAAATGCCCCCTACCCCATATAAATAAATATACGGCAGCCAAGCGCGGTCAAAGTCAGGGTATTCATCCATAAATCAAGCTATTTTCGCGAACGCGTTCTACGACGCGCGGGATTGAGGTGACATGCGGCACCAAATAATCAATTTCGTGGGCTGCAGAACCAATAGATCCTGTAACCCATTCGGGTGTATGCGGCAAGTGCATGATACCAACCGCGGACGGCGCCGCCGGGTTGCCATCGACACGCATTGCTATCGGTTGGCTTAAATCTAAAGACAGCACATCGCCAATCACCAAGTCGGGGGACTCGCGTTCGAGTACCGCGCGGTATTGCGGACGATCGCATTGCACATTGCGTCCACCGAAATCGAGGCTGCGACCACTGGGGCCTAGATGCTGCTTGCCCGCCCTACCATAGACTCGCAAGCGTGATGAACCGGGAGCTGTGCTCCGACCGTCATCGACACTGAAACAGTGATGAGCGAACCAGGTCGTTATTTTCTCCGTTGGCGCATTGGTAACGAACACCACATTGACATCGTTGTCGAGCAACCATTGCAGCACGCGCGCGCTACCTTCGGCTAAATCGTGATCGACTTCATTCCGAAAGTTTTCGCAAGTTGAAGCATAGCAAGAGTCTACGAAAGATAAAACTGTTTCGAACTCTTGCAGAATGGCCCGCTTTAATTCAACAGAATCTTCGCACGGAGCGTCATCGATATACTGCGCAATCGAAGTGGGCACCGCAAAATAGTCTTCGTCGACAAAGGACGAAAAGACACCGTCGATGCGCCATCCGTATTCGTGCGGGCTATGCAGAACTTGCTCGCGGAAATGGGCATACACTTCTTCGAGATGCTCTTGTGACCAACCACACATACGGCGCAAAGCCGTTTGCACGGTTTGATGGACGGCTTCTAGTTCGCGTTTGGGGCTAGTCCATACGCCATCGAAATCACTTACAAAAGTCAAGGGGAATGACATCCCCTATATTCTAGCGTCGCACCACAACTACTGCGTCACCGACTTCTGTGTCACTGCCGACCCCGGAAATTAATCCCAAATTGAAGTCCACCAACAAGAAATCACACGAGGCAATCGCGCCGTCATCAGCAGTCAATTCGAAGTCATCGATACGGCCAATAGTTGTATTATCGATTAAGAAGTTACCTGCACCTGCCGAATAGTTATGTATCTCAATACCATCAGCGCCCATTAGCGAGCCCGCAACAACCTGGCCGGTTTGGTCTAGTTCGAATGAGAGCACGCGCTCGTTATGGCGACGGCCGACACCAAAGCCGCCTGACCATGACCCTGACAAATCGATGCCAAGAAACTCTTCGTCACCCATTGAGAGCATTATTTCAAAAGAGCCCTCTACACTCTCACCCATTCGGTCTAGGTATAGATAGCTACCGTCAATAGTGCTCATCGAGCCAGCCATCTGCCCTTCCATGTGCAACTTATTTATCCCAGCACCAGAAAAAAAGTCCATGGCCAATTTACCATCAGAGAGAAAGTCAGCCTCGATATTAGCATTTGCAGCCGCCCATTCATTACCACGACTATCGGCTGCTAATGAAATATTGCCATTCGCATCTGCCTTGAAGTAGAATAAAATCTCGTGATTCTTTGGATCAGCCGGGGTTAGCCTTCCTACCCAAGATCCACCAAGATCGGATGGCGCAAACCCAGTACCCCCTGAAGAGCCTGAAGAGCCTGAAGAGCCTGAAGAGCCACTGTCAGATGCCGCACCGCAGCTAATGGCAAGTGTAAAAAGTGAAAAGTATATTAGATTATTCATTATTAAAACAAGACGCACGAAGTCGTGATTCGTTCCATGCTATTTAGTCGCGAATGATTTCTACACGGCCTTCACCGTGTTGTGAACAAACCCCGCTTCCGCCTACCAATGTTAGTTCGTGGTCGAGTAATAAGAAATCACATTCGGCGGTCGAGCCATCGTCAGCAGTCAAAACTAGAGTATCAATACGGCCGACCCGGGTGTTCGTTGCAGCAAAGCTACCGGCGCCCAAGGAGTAGTGATGAGTCTCGTGGCCAGTAACTCCGTGAGTCATGGAACCTGATATCACCGTTCCGTCTGTGCCAAGGATAAATTCGAGTTGGCGCATATTCTCATTCTCTCCCATAGCGAAACCGCCCGACCAGCTGCCGGCATAATCTAAGTCAGCGAAGTAATCTTCACCTGTAGAGCGCGACAAGATGAAAGTGCCATGAATAGGGAGACCGCTTGCCTTTAGATACTCGTAATCACCCGTAAGTTCATTCATTGCTGGATTCATATTACCGTCCAGGAATAAGCGGTTAACACTTATCATGGAATTGAATTTGACTGTCATGCGCCCAGAACTGAGCATTCCACCTGTTATCTCGGAATCCTCAACTAGCCACCGATTGCCTTTACTATCTGCTCCGTCGCTCACGACGCCGCCGTCGGCAGAGATGAAGTAGAAGTTAAATGGATTGAGAACACCTGAATCAGGGTATAAAACCCCCACCCATTCACCATCTAGGTCGCTTAGGGTATACCCGCCACTACCGGTGCTACCAGAACCACCAGTACTGCCAGAACCGCCAGCCTCAGCGGCGGAATGAGCGCAGCTAAAGCTAAATATACAGGCAAATGCTGCCCAGGCAAATGGCGGGCGGGCGAATGCGGCAGTAATTCTCTGTAAGGGCATAGGGCAATCTTAGGATGTGGTAACTAGAAGCCAGGTTCCATAAAAGTAGCACCTAAAAGAAAAGCTCGGATAAAAGCAACATTCTATCATTATACTTTATATTCCTACCACTTCCTAAGATAACTCAAGGGTTTTCTTTCATTTTGCTTATGTAAAAATTTTTCGTCAATAACCGCCTACTTCCCGCGAAAAGGTGCTACTTTTATGGAACCTGGCTTCTAGTTACCACATCCCAAACTAGGAATCTCCATCATCTCAAAATTAAAACTCATGCATAAATTAATCGCATCCTTGGCCGTCCTAAGTATTGTTGGCCTCTTTCCTGCTCCTATTAGCGCTCAAAGCGACGTAGAGGCTCAAAACCCCGTCCTCAGCTCCTTTGAAAACTGGCAAAAAGACCATGGTAATGAATGGCGTTTACGCCGTCATGACGGCCTGCCAACGGCCCAGTTTCTTTGGGGTTACCATAAAGCAGCACCTTTTTCTCCGCAAAATGACGGCGATTTTGAAGAATTAGCGCGCATGGCTTTCGATGAAAGTTACGAAATGTTTGGAATTGATGACTTTTCTCTGCGGTTGCTCAAGGTTAAGCGCCTGAATCTTAAGCAAATCGCTACTACTGATAAGGTATCTGTAGAATTTGCCCAAAGCATCAACGGAATTGAGGTAGTCGACGGCTCAGCGCAGGCTCTATTCACCCCTGAGGGCGATCTGCTTGCTCTAGACGGCCTTGCCCTGCCTCATCTTGGCAAATTCAGCGTTCGTCCACAAAACGATCGCTACGTTGCGGTAAGCGTAGCTATGAACGCATACCAAACTCTTGAAGGCGGCCGGGAGCCAAGCTTCGTGTCTACCCCTGAATTGGTAATCGTTAAGCATAAAGAAGATAAATTCTTCCAGCCACGCCTAGCATGGTCGATTGAATTACGTAACAAAGAAAACATGACCTCTCCTGCTGGACGTCAAATCTATATTGCAGCCGATGGTGGTTACCAGGTTCTAGAAGAAAAGAATCTGATTCATAATCAACAGGCAAGCGGAACCATTAGCTCTTATGCCACACCTGGCACTGAAGCCAATAGTTCATCGAACCCTCCTACGATACAAACGATGCCATTCATGTACGTGACATCAAATGGCACTACCTACACCACTGACATCAACGGCAATCTAGCTATACCGTCAGCAGCATCTGTAACGGCACGATTCCAAGGAGAATTCTGCCGCGTCTACAATCAATCGGGTAGCGACCATTCCGTCACAGGAAGCTTTCAAGCTGGCTCTGGCAATTCGCTAGTTATGAACTCCGCGCAAACAGAGGCCATTACCTCAGAAGCCAGTTGCTATGACTCCGTTAATGACTTCAACATTTGGCTAAAGAGTATCGACCCTACTGACACGCATCTCGATTTCCAGATGCGTACTAATGCAAACTTAAACTCTACCTGTAATGCCTATTTCGATGGCTCGTCGATTAATATGTACTCTTCTGGCAGTGGTTGTAATAATACTGGTTTCAGCACCGTGGTCGCGCACGAAGCGGGTCACTGGGCTAACGTCTTGTATAGCAGTGGAAATGGCGCCGATGGCTTTGGTGAAGGTAATGCCGATGTGTGGGCAATGTATATCTATGACACACCTATCGTTGGTGCCGGGTTTTTCACAACAGGTGGCGCCATCCGAAACGGTCTTAACACTCGACAATACTGTGGAGACGGTAACGGCGGATGCTACGGTCAAGTGCATACGGATGGAGAGGTCCTCATGGGTGCTCTCTGGAAGGTACGCGACCGACTCAATGGAACACTGGGCAACACAGCTGGCGACTTAACTGCTGACACACTATTCCTTGCTTGGATGAATGCCTACAACGATGGCAACATCACTTCCCTGGTTGAAGAGCATTGGCTTGTCCTTGATGACAACAATGGTAATATTGGCGACGGCACACCTAACTTCGCGGACATCGATGGTGGATTCCGCCAGCAAGGTTTCCCCGGAATCGATCTTGATATCATCCAAATTCTTCATACAGAGCTTGGTAATAGCTTGAGCGAAGCTGGCCCATATGTAGTTGATGCCGACATTACCAGCATGATTGGTTCTACAGTTACCTCAGCCGAGGTGACTTATACCGTCAACGACGGAGCTCCAACGGTCATGAACATGAACAATCCAACTGGTTCAACCTGGTCTGTTGGCATACCCGGACAGATCTCGCCAGCACGTGTCAAGTATCACATCACTGCTTACGATGCTGCCGGAAATAGTGATGACCTTCCGAGGAATGCAGAGTTTGGATTTGTGGTTGGTGTAGAAAACCAAATCTACTTCAATGATTTTGAAGGCGCCACTGATGAAGGCTGGACTCACGCACAAGTTGCTACACAGGATGATTGGCAGCGTGGTACGCCTGCGGGGCAAGCCGAGGACCCATCTTCAGCCTATTCTGGTTCTAATTGTTGGGCTGGTGACCTCGGTCAAACAGGATGGAATGGTATATACCAACCTAACGTCAACAACTATCTTGAATCACCAAGCATTGATTGCTCTGGCGAACAAGGTGTGAAGCTACGCTTTGCGCGCTCGTTGGCAGTAGAAGAAGGTATTTACGATCAGGCTAAAATCAAAGTCAACGGTGTTACCGTTTGGGAAAACCAAGCCAATGGCAATACTATTGATAGTGGTTGGAACATTCAAGAAGTTGACATTTCAGCTATTGCCGACAACAACCCTGATGTCCGAATTCGATTCACAATGGAGTCCGATTCGAGCGTCGAGTTCGGTGGTTGGACTATCGATGACTTCGAGATATCTACACTTGGACCTGTACCTGGTGGCGGTAATGACGTCTTGTTACTAAGTGGCGATACCATCGGTTCACCTGGCGGCTCCATTTCCTACAACGTAAGCAACATGCAGCCTGGCTCAAACTTCGCGGTACTCGCAAGCATGAGTAACTCGGGTTCCATTATCCGGGGTCAAGCCTTTGATATTGGCTTGCCTTACATCATAGGTGGCCAAGGTGTTGCCGATCAGAACGGTAACGGCACCATTACCTTCTCCATTCCTCAGGGAGTCACCCCTGGTACTATCGGATACATCGAAGCCGGCGCACGATCTGCACTCGGTGTTGACGAATCCAATATGCTTACAATCCTAGTTCTGTAAAATAATGTTAGCATCAATTACTATAGCTCTATTGGCTCAACACGCAAGTGTTGAGCCAATAGACTTTGCAGCCTATCACTATGGCCAAAACTTAGCCTTGCGCGACGAACTAATCCTACAGGGTGATATGTTCGACGACCTCGGAACCTACATCATTGGCGAACTCAACGCCGATTTGATTAAACGCTTTGAGGTTGAATATATCGACATCCCAGATTTAAACCCTGGTGAAGAGATGTTCACGATATTGGCGAACCCTGATCATGCCGATAAATCATTGCTCGCATCAGGACGCCCTCTATGGACATCACCTGATGGCTTAGTACAGTTGCGCGCATTAACTAAAGCCCAACTCGGTGCCGTTAGTGGCCCAATATTCCAGTGTCACGGTGCGGTCCGCAAAATTGGTGTGCGTGCAATGACGCCAAGTCAATTTAATAGTGGTCGGTTGAATGCGATAAATCCCAATGCCACAATCCAAGGCATGGTGTCGCAGGTTAGTCAGTCAAATTTAACTACTGATGTCGCAACCATGGAAGCATTTGGTACGCGTCGCCACGGGCAACAAGGTGAAGTAGATGCCGAGAACTGGTTAGTCTCGCGCATGAACGCCATAGGCCTCAACACTAGCACTTTTGACTATGACTTCGGAGCCGATGTAGTCATTGGCGAATATGTCGGCACTACAGACCCTTCTAAGATTGTCGTTATTGGCGCGCACTACGATTCAATCAACTACGCGGGCACATCCGCTAGCGCTCCTGGCGCAGACGATGATGCGTCTGGAACAGTTGCAGTACTTGAAATCGCCCGGATTCTGTCACAGCAACAATACGATTACACTATTCGCTTTTGTGCGTGGTCAGGCGAAGAATCAGGATTGCTAGGTTCCGAAGCCTACGCCACATATCTTGAGTCTATTGGCGCCAACGTTATAGGTATGGTGCAACTTGACATGATTGCGTACCGCGCACCTGGTGACACTCGCAGCGTTGATTTTGTAACGAACGATACCGACCCTGGACTCAATGCCTTTGCAATGGATGTCTATCAAGCTTATGTCCCTACTTTGCCAGTGAACATCGGCTCTCTTTCTGGCGGTACAAGCGACCATCGTTCTTTTTTCCAACACGGATTTCCGGCGACCTTCCCCTTTGAAGATCTCGGCTCATACAGCCCATACATTCACGGAGCTAACGATGTAAGCGGCATATCCGCTAATGATTTCACTTTGGCACGAATGATTACTCAGGGTGCATTAGCAACTGTTGCTGAATTGGCGCGCCCGGTGTCCATGACCTTAAGTCACACGCCTTTGCCTGATACTCAAGATGAGGCCGGCCCATATGTTGTTAACGTCGATGTGGTTTCAAATACTTCAGCTACTGTCAATGGTGCAACTCTGTACTGGAGAACCAACTCCGCGAGTAATTTCAATATAGTGGCAATGAACTCGACTGGAACTAATACCTACAGCGGAATAATTCCTGGTCAAGTCAGCCCGGCGCGCGTCGAGTATTACCTCACGACATCCGATTCTGCAGGAAACGAGAAATGGTTACCTGAGGGATACGGAGCGGGAGACGATACGTACCGCTTCAACGTGGGATTGTACCAATCCATTTTCTTCGATGATTTTGATAGTACCACTGATAATGGTTGGACGCATATGCAAATATCCAACCAAGATGATTGGCAACGAAATGTACCCAATGGTCAAGCAGGTGATCCAAGCAGTGCATATTCAGGATTAAAGGTATGGGGCAACGATCTTGGCCCAAGCGGATGGAATGGCGAATACCAGTCTAATACGGAAAACACTTTAACCTCACCCGTCATTGATTGTTCTGGGAAATCTGGAGTGACTATGACATTTGCCCGTTGGCTTACTATAGAAGAGAACCAATATGATCAGGCAGAAATTCGCGTGAATGGTAACCTCGTTTGGAGCAATCCAGCGGGTAGCAATCTAATCGATACCTCGTGGCAAATGCAGGACATTGATATTTCAAGCTACGCTGATAACAACCCATCCGTGCAAATTGAGTTCAGGTTAAAATCTGACGGCGGTGTCGTATTTGGTGGCTGGAATATCGATGACTTTGAACTGTACACCCTAGGTGGTAGCGGAGGCTCCAGCGACGCTTTGACATTGTCTGGTTCAACTATAGGACAGCGCGGCCAAATCGTTAGTTACACCTTGAGTGCTATGCAGCCAAACACAGTCTATGGTTTATTAGTTAGCCGACAGAATAACGGCACAAGTATTTTCGGACACCCTTTCGATATTGGCTCTCCGTATCAAATTGTGCGCACAGGCACTTCTGACGCTAACGGTCAGGCAGCAATCAGCTTCACTATCCCGATGTCGGTCTCATCAAACACCATTGTATACGTAGAAGGCGGCGCAAGGAGCGGCGCTGGTGTTGACGACTCGAACTTGCTAACTCTACTTATTCAGTAGCAGCAGCAACCATCGGTGCTAACTCTCCGCGGGCATGCAGCTCGCGGACGAGATCGCCACCGCCAACAAATTCACCACCAATGAAAATCTGTGGGGTAGTCGGCCAGTCGGTAATAGATATTAATGTCGGCTTAATATCTTGATGCTCAAAGATATCAATGACCTCGAAGTCACAGCCTACCTCGACAAATACCTCGACGACTGCTTTTGAGAAACCGCAACGCGGAAACATTTTATTACCCTTGGCAAAAACCAAAACGTGATTGTCAGCAATTGCTTGCTCAAGTTGTTGTTTGAGATCAGTCATTTTCAGAAAAGGTGCTTATTTGCACGGCGTGAATTTCGTTAGTGCCATCTGTCATATAAGGACGTACGGCCTCCATCACTTTTTTGTGTTGTTGGATTAAAGGCAGCTCAGCAAAGCCTGACCACACTACTTTTACCCCCCAATGATCGGCGGTACCGGTGAGATCTGTCACTTCACAACTAGCACCGCTAATGGCGTCAGTAATTATTTTAGCTATGTCTTGATTTTCCATGAGGAGGATATATTATATCTGCACCATGACAAAAATAGAAATTTACACCAAAAACGTTTGCCCATACTGCACTCTTGCCAAACGATTACTCGAATCAAAAGGGCTTACCTGGGAAGAAATTAACTTGTCGACCAACCCTGAGCGCACTGACGAAATGCTTGAGCGTTGCGGCGGCCGCATGACGGTGCCCGAAATCTTAATCAATGACAAGCTAATTGGCGGTTTCGACGACTTAGCCGAGTTAAACAAGTCGGGCGAATTAGATACGCTAGTGGGTTGATTACCCGCCGAGCAAGAAATGCACGACATCACTTTCGCGCATTTGATAATCGCGCCCTTCAGTACGCAACTTACCTGCAGCCTTAATCGCCTGCTCTGACTCGTGCGCGACTAGGTCATCAACCGAGTAAACTTCAGCACGAATAAACTGCTTCTCGAAGTCCGTGTGAATGACACCGGCAGCCACAGGGGCACTATCACCTTGATGAATCGTCCAGGCGCGCACTTCTTTTTCACCCGCAGTGAAATAAGTTTGCAAGCCAAGTAGTTTATAAACCGACTGAATCAAACGGCCAAGGCCGAGTTCTGCAACACCAAGGTCTGCCATGAACATGTCACGGTCTTCGGCATCGAGATCGCGCAGTTCTAATTCGAGGTCACCACAAATAGGGATCCATTGGCAATTGTGTTCAGCTGCGTGCTTAGCCACGGCTTGACACCATTCGTTTTCGCCACTGAGGTCGTCGTCAGCAACATTTGCCACGTAAAGCATTGGTTTGATAGTCATTAAAAACATCGGCTTGAGATGCGCGAGCTCATCGGGCTTCCATTCAACACTACGCAGTTGATGTCCATCGGCAAGAATGGCTTGCGCTTTCACGAAGGTCTCATGTTGAGAGGAAACTTCTTTATCACCTAGGCGCAACTTCTTAGCTAAGCGAACAATATTACGTTCTACTGTTGCCAAGTCGGCAAGCGCTAATTCCATTTCGATAATTTCAATATCACTCAATGGGTCGATCGCTTCGTCACGTAATACCTTTTCGCCACCAAAGCAACGCACCACTTGCATGACGGCATCACACTCTTTGATGTTCGATAAAAACTTATTGCCCATACCCTCGCCTTCACTTGCGCCCTTTACTAGGCCCGCAATATCGACAACTTTCACCACCGCCGGAATCACTTTCTGCGTATTAATACGTGAGTGGATTTCGAATAGGCGTTGATCAGGTACTTCAACGATCGCAGTATTAGGATCGATAGTACAAAAAGGGAAATTACCCACTTCGGCCTTAGCTTCGCTTAAGGCGCTAAAAATGGTAGATTTGCCTACATTAGGTAGACCAACAATGCCGCAGGAGACGCTCATAGGGAGCAAATTGTAGCGTCGCGGTTAAATAAAACTAGAACAGCGGTTGGCCGTCCATAACCTCGGGCTGCTCTAGACTCATCGTCTTAAGCAAGGTCGGCGCAATATCGGCAAGGACTCCCTCACGCATTGCGACACCACTAAATGCATCACTAATGAGCAGCAATGGCACCGGGTTAATCGTGTGCGCCGTGTGGACGTCGCCGGTAACTGGGTCGCGCATCTGTTCAGCATTACCGTGGTCTGCAGTGATAGCCACCGTTCCTCCGAGCTCTAGCGCTTTATCGACAATCTGCTTAAGGCAAGCGTCAACGGCGCGTACCGCGGCTTCAGCGGCCGGGATAAGGCCGGTGTGCCCCACCATGTCAGAGTTAGCGAAGTTAATCACATATTGCGCATGCTCACCGACTTCAAGCTTATTCAACACAGCAGCCGTTATTTCGTAGGCCGACATCTCGGGCTTTAAATCGTAAGTCGCTACTTTGGGCGACGGTACTAAATGCCGATCTTCACCAGCGAATTCAGCCTCGATTCCGCCGTTAAAAAAGAAACTAACGTGCGCATACTTTTCGGTTTCGGCGCAGCGGAACTGGCGTAAACCGGCGTCGGAAATCACCTCGCCTAGGGTAGAGTTAATCTCTAAAGGCGGATAAGCCACCGCACAATCGAAACTTTCGCGATATTGCGTCATGGTCGTGTACTTCACACATGGACGACGTGTGCGGATCAGCGGAGCAAAGTCGCCACCGTTTAAAAAGGCGTCGGATATTTGACGCACCCGGTCGGCGCGAAAGTTAAAGCTAATCACTGAGTCATTATCCTGAATAGATGCGCCGCCGGCGATTAATGTCGGTTGCACGAATTCGTCACTTTCATCACGTGCATAAGCGTCTTGTAGTGCGCTGTTGGCGCTCGGAGCATCAAATGGTGCCTTACTGTTTACCATCACATCCCAAAACAATTGGGTGCGCCCATAATTAGTGTCACGATCCATACCTGAGTAACGTCCACAAACGCTCGCAATGCTACCACCGTAGATGCGACACATTTCTTCGAGTTG